>JAGLBH010000056.1:4910-9318 GCA_018260285.1 Arthrobacter sp.
GGTGTGTGCGGTGTCCCGGTGCCCTGGGCGGTAGGGGCACACGAGCGGGTGCCCGGGTGTGTTGGGTAAATGGTTGATTACCCGGTCGCGGGCCTCCCCGCGCGCTCGTTTTAGACTCGGCCGGTCGCCCCGCGCCGGGGCCTCGCAGAAGGGACAGCCCTTCGACTCGAACTGGCCCTGGCCGCCCTTGACGTAGGCCATGCGGTGAGGCGTCCACAGGCGCTGAAACGCGTCTGGCACCCCTGGGAGGTCAAAGCTGTCCGTGGTGGTGCTCATGGTCAGTTCTCACGCCGTTCGATGGCGCCGACAATGCGCTCCACAGCCTCGGCGACAGGAATGCCGTTGTCCGTGCTGCCGTCCCGGAAGCGGAAGGAGACGGCTCCGGCCTCGACGTCCTCCCCGCCGGCAATGAGGGTGTAGGGCACCTTGTCCTTGCTGGCGTTGCGGATCTTCTTGGGGAAGCGATCCGAGGAGTCATCGAGCTGGACGCGCACCCCGCGACGGCGCAGCTGGTCGGCCACGTCCGCCATGTAGTCGTTGAACGCCTCCGCGACGGGCACGAGGCGGACCTGCTCAGGAGCGAGCCATGCGGGGAACGCTCCCGCATAGTGCTCGACGAGGACGCCGAGGAAGCGCTCGATCGACCCGAACTTCGCGGCGTGGATCATGACCGGCTCCTGGCGGGTGCCGTCAGCGGCCTGGTATTCAAGGCCGAAGCGCGCCGGCTGGTTGAAGTCGTACTGGACCGTGGACATCTGCCAGGTGCGGCCGATGGCATCCCGCGCCTGCACAGAGATCTTCGGGCCGTAGTAGGCTGCTCCGCCCGGATCCGGAACGAGCTCCAGCCCGGTCTCCTGGGCCACCGTCTCCAGGACCTTCGTGGCCTCTTCCCACTGCTCGTCCGTGCCGATGAACTTGTCGGACTCGGGGTCGCGCGTGGAGAGCTCCAGGTAGAAGTCGTCCATCCCGAAGTCCTTGAGCAGGCCGAGGATGAAGTCGAGAAGGTGCTTGACCTCAGCGGGCGCCTGCTCCTTCGTCACGTAGGAGTGGGAGTCGTCCTGGGCGAAGCCGCGCACGCGCGTCAGGCCGTGGACCACGCCCGACTTCTCATAGCGGTAGACATGACCGAACTCGAAGAGGCGCATGGGCAGCTCGCGGTACGAGCGTCCGCGGGAGCGGAAGATGAGGTTGTGCATCGGGCAGTTCATCGCCTTGAGGCGGTACTCCTGGCCGGGCTTGGTGACGTTGCCCTCGTCGTCGTACTCCTCGTCCACCTTGAGGGCCGGGAACATCGTGTCCGCGTAGTACGGAAGGTGTCCCGAGGTGTGGAAAAGCCCGTCCTTGGAGATGTGAGGGGTTCCGACGTACTGGAAGCCTTCTTCAATGTGGCGCGTGCGGACGTAGTCCTCCATCTCGCGCTTGATGATTCCGCCCTTGGGATGGAACACAGGCAGGCCCGATCCCAGCTCGTCAGGGAAGGAGAAGAGGTCAAGCTCGGCGCCCAGCTTGCGGTGGTCGCGGCGCTCTGCCTCGGCCAGGCGCTCCTGGTAGGCCTTGAGGTCTTCCTTCGTGGGCCAGGCCGTGCCGTAGATGCGCTGGAGCTGCTTGTTGTTCTCATTGCCGCGCCAGTAGGCGGCGGCAGAGCGCGTCAGGGCGAAGGCGTTGGAGATGAGCTTCGTGTTCGGCAGGTGCGGCCCGCGGCAGAGGTCCTTCCAGACCACGTCCTCGCTCTTGCGATCGACGTTGTTGTACAGCGTCATCTCACCGGCGCCGACCTCGACCGAAGCGCCCTCGGCGGCATCCGCGCCAGAGCCGGGGCCTCCGGCCAGCTCGATGAGCTCCAGCTTGTAGGGCTCGTCGGCCATCGCCTGACGCGCCTCGTCGGGGTCGACCACCTGGCGCTCGAACTTCTGGTTCTGGTTGACGATCTTGAGCATCATCTTCTCGAGCTGCTTGAGATCCTCAGGAGTGAACGGCTCCTCGACGTCGAAGTCGAAGTAGAAGCCGTCCTTGATGTACGGGCCGATGCCGAGCTTGGCGTCCGGCCGCAGCTGCTGCACAGCCTGGGCCATGACGTGGGCGGCGGAGTGGCGAAGCACATTGAGGCCGTCCGGCGAGTCGATCGTCACGGCCTCGACCGAATCGCCCGGCTGGATCACGGTCGCCAGGTCCTTGAGCTCCCCGTTGATCCGAGCAACGACCACCTCGCGACGCTCGACATAGAGCTGGGCGGCAGTGGTCCCCTGGGCCACCGTGACTTCAGAGCCGTCGACGGTTGACGTGAATTCTTCGAGTGACACAGGGTTCTCCTTTGATGGCAGCAGGGACCTTCATCAGCGCAGGGCATACGTCGACCCTGGCCGGTCCACTCTCCAGTCTATCCGGGCGGGGACTCCTCACGAGGGAAGAACCACCTCAGCGTGAAGGCAGACCATCCACCACTCCCCCGTGTCCAGACGGTGGGAGACGTCGAAAACCATCACCGGCCCGCCGGAAGCCCTCTGCACAGGCAGACGCCACATCTCGTGGTCGACAACGACCGTATCTTCCCACCATCTCCGCCGCTCCACCCCGTGCCACGGATCTCCGGCCAGGCAGTGCCACTGCCCATCCCACTTCACAGCCAGCGGAAGACCGTCCACGCCCTTGACGACCTCGACTGGCTCACTCAGCAATCCCATGATGCCCTCCTCACGTCGATCATTCGAACATGTGTTCGAATCAGTGAGAATGATGCTACGGAGAGGGGCGGACACTCTAAGGAGGCAACGAGCAGCACCCTGGGAATTCCCTGTAAAGTTGATTCTTTCCACGCTGCACACTCACGGAGGCTCAACGCACCCATGCTCTCGCCCGGATCCCCCTTAGACCGCTACTTCCATATCACTGAACGCGGCTCAGACGTCACGACTGAAATCCGCGGAGGCCTGGCCACCTTCTTCGCCATGAGCTACATCGTGGTCCTGGCGCCGCTCATCCTCGGAACGGGCAAGGACGGGGCCGGGCACATGCTCGGCGTCCCCCAGGTCGCAGCCGTCACAGCCCTCATCGCCGGTGTCATGACCATCATCATGGGCGTCTGGTCCAAGCACCCCTTCGCACTGGCCTCCGGCCTCGGGGTCAACGCCTTCGTGGCCGTGACGATCGCCAGCCACAAGAGCCTCCAGTGGGCGGACATCATGGGCCTCGTGGTCCTCGCGGGCCTGACGATGATGCTCCTCGTCCTCTCCGGCTTCCGCACTGCGGTCTTCAACGCCGTGCCGGAGAGCCTGAAGACGGCCATCGTCGTCGGCATCGGCCTGTTCATCGCCCTCATCGGCCTGGTCAACGCCGGCTTCGTTCGTCGCATCCCCGATGAGGCAGGCACCACCGTGCCCGTGGGCCTCGGCTTCGGGGGCGTGCTCATCGGCTGGCCGACCCTGACGTTCATCTTCGGTCTCCTGCTGACCATCGCGCTCATCGTCCGCAAGGTCAAGGGCGCCATTCTCATCGGCGTGGTCGTCACGACGATCTTCGCCGTCATCGTCGAGGCCGTGGCCCCGTCCGGCTCCTCGGTCAAGAACCCAGCCGGCTGGTCGCTCGTCGTGCCTGCGATCCCCTCGCAGGTCTTCTCCGCCCCCGATCTCTCCCTCATCGGCCAGGTCAACCTCTTCGGCTCCTTCCAGCACATCGGGGCCGTCTCCGCTCTGCTCCTGAGCTTCTCCATCCTCCTGAGCATCTTCTTCGACGCCATGGGCACCATGGTCGGGGTCGCCTCCCAGGCGGGTCTCGTCGACGAGGACGGCCAGATCGAAAACGTCAACCGCGTGCTGCTCGTCGATGCGGCAGCCGCCGTTGTGGGTGGCGGCGCCTCGGCGTCGTCGAACCAGATCTTCGTCGAGTCTGCGGCCGGCGTCGGCGAGGGCGCTCGCACGGGCCTCGCCTCCGTCGTGACAGGAACCCTCTTTCTCGTGGCGATGTTCTTCACGCCGCTCGTCTCGATCGTCCCGTTCGAGGCCGTCGCTCCGGCCCTCGTCATCGTCGGCTTCATGATGGTCTCGCAGGTCCGCCGCATCGACTGGGACGACCTCGGACTCGCCATCCCGGCCTTCGTGACGATCATCCTCATGCCCTTCACCTACTCGATCGCCAACGGGCTGGGCACGGGCTTCATCGCCTACGTCTTCATCCGCACTGTCCAGGGCCGCGGTCGTGAGATCCACCCGATCATGTGGGTCGTTGCCGCAGCATTCATCGTGTTCTTCGGCATCGGGTCCATCGAGCAGCTCCTCGGGCTCCGCTAGACCTCACAGAACGACGACGACGGCCGCTCACCGATCACCGGTGGGCGGCCGTTATGCTCTCTTCATGGACATGAACTTTGCCAATGTGGCGAACTCCTACGAGCGCTTCGCAGAGAGCGAGGGCG
>JAGLBH010000057.1:0-7873 GCA_018260285.1 Arthrobacter sp.
GGGCCTGCTGAGTGTTCGGGCGGGGCGTGCGAGCAGCCTGGCCCACGCCGAACGGGTTGTTGCCCGGGCGGGGACCCGAGCTGGCAGCGGCCGGACGCGGCGAGGCGGCCGGAGCCGGCTTCTCCGAGAAGGCGGCTTCTGCCGGTGCCGCTGCCTTGGGCTCTGCGACCTTCGGCGCTGCGGCAGGCTTGCTCTGCGCGGCAGGCGCCGCCGGAGCGGGGGCTGCTGCGGGACGCGGCCCCGGTGCGGGAGCCGCAGACACCTTGCCCGGACCCGGGACCTTTGCAGGCGCGGGGGCAGCCGTCTTGGACTCGGAGGCCTTGGGCGCGGCGGAGGACTCGGACGCGGGGGCTTCAGCCTTCTTCGCTTTGCCTGCATAGGCATCGCGGAGCTTCTTGACCACGGGGGCCTCAACGGTCGAGGAGGCAGAGCGAACGAATTCGCCCATGCCCTTGAGTGTTTCGAGCGCCTCTTTCGAGGTGATGTCGAGCTCTTTGGCGAGCTCGTGAACGCGGACCTTAGCCACTTGTTCTCCTGTCTGGCCCAACGCCTGACAGGGCTGGACCGTTAGTCTGCGCTGCCTGTCTCCGCCGGGGCGGGAACAGAGCAGCATTCAAAAGCGCACAACGTGAACTTCATCGTGAAGCACTCATCGCTGGGTACTCATCGGGTTTCCATTGGTGTTAGACCCGCTTTCTTGCTGATTTCACGACTCCCGGGTGGAGAGCCGCGCCACGAGAGAGCTGTCATCGACAGCCTCCCTGAAAGCCCGGCTGGCGGCTTTGCGCCGCACAGCCTTCTCGACGCAGGCGGGATCCTGATGGATCCACGCGCCGCGGCCGGGAAGCCTTCGCTTCTCGTCAACCACAGCGCGCGCCCGCTGAGACGGGCTCCGCTCAAGCGCCAGACGCACCATCTGCGAGGGGTGGTGAACACCCCTGCATCCGATACATGTTCGCTGAGGCCCATTCTGCGTCTCCTGCCCCGAGAACTCCGGAGCCGACTGCGCGAAGCGCGGGGTTGGCTGGGGGTCAGAGGGGCTGAGGGCAGAATGGCTCACCCTTCATTCTAACGCGCCGTCCCCTCATTCGCCCTATTCGGCAGAAGGCGGCGCGGTCGCATCAGCTCCGCTCTGCGGCCCGGGCGTTGGACTCTGACTTGATGTCGATGCGCCATCCGGTGAGCTTGGCCGCAAGGCGGGCATTCTGGCCCTCCTTGCCGATGGCGAGCGAGAGCTGGTTGTCGGGCACCACAACCCGCGCCGCGCGCAGGCTCTCGTCCACGATCTCCACGCTCGTCACCTTGGACGGGCTCAGGGCGTTGGCGATGAAGGCCGCCGGGTCCCTGTCGAAGTCCACGATGTCGATCTTCTCGTCGTTGAGCTCTGCGGTCACGGCGCGCACGCGGGTGCCCATCTCGCCGATGCAGGCACCCTTCGCGTTGATCCCCGGAGCCTTAGCGACCACGGCGATCTTCGTGCGATGCCCGGCCTCGCGCGCCAGGGCCATGATCTCGACGTGCCCGGAGAGGATCTCCGGAACCTCCATCTCGAAGAGGCGCTTGACGAGGTTGGGGTGGGTGCGAGACAGGGTGATCTGCGGGCCCTTGAAGCCGCGCTCCACGCGCACCACATAGGAGCGCAGGCGGCGTCCGTGCTCGTACTTCTCGCCCGGAGCCTGCTCGCTCGGGGGAAGAGTCGCCTCGACCGAGCCCAGGTCCACGCGGATGACGCGCGGATCCCGATCCTGCTGGATGACGCCGGAGAGGATCTCGCCCTCTTTGTCCTTGAACTCGCCCAGGATGTTGTCGTCCTCAGCGTCCCTCAGGCGCTGCTGGATGACCTGGCGCGCAGTCGAGGCGGCGATGCGGCCGAACCCGTTCGGGGTGTCGTCGAACTCGCCGATGACCGTGCCGTCCTCGTCCACCTCAGGAGCGTAGATCGTCACCTTGCCCGACGAGCGGTCGAGCTCGGCGCGGGACTTCGGGATGCTGCCTGGGCTCTTCTGGTAGGCCATCAGGACGGCCTGCTCAATCGCGGGGATGATCTTGGAGAGCGGGATGTCCCGCTCCGTCTCCAGCATCCGCAGTGCGCTCATATCAATATCCATGGCTCAGGCCTCCTCGCCCTCGGCGTCGAGATCGAGGGAGGAGAACTCCACGTCGACCTTCGCCTTGTTGATGTCAGAAAATGGGATGCGCTCCGGGTCGGCGAGCTTGGGCTTGACGCCTTTCTTCGCAGGGAGCTCGCTCTGCAGGGTGATGCCGTCCTCGTGAACCTCCAGGAGGCGGCCTTCGACCACGCCGGCACCGCGCCGCTTCACTGTGAGCAGACGCCCCACATTCCGCTGGAAGTGGTGCAGATGAGTGAGGGGGCGTGAGAGCCCGGGAGTGGAGACCTCGAGGTCGTACGGCTCGGACCCCATGACGTCGGATGCGTCCAGCGCCTCAGAGACGGCGCGAGAGGCGTCCGCCACCTGGTCGATGTTCAGCGAGCCCGCAGCGGTCTCGGCCGAGTCCACCAGGATCACGAGCGTGGGAGGGGCTCCCTCCTTGAGGACCACGTCCTCCAGGCGAACGGCGAGCTCTGCCAGGGCGGGAGAGACTGCCTCCGCGACAGCCGTCTCGCGGGGGCTCACAGCTCGATCGTTCTCTCCTGCCGCAATGACAGGCTGGAGCGCCAGAAACTCGGGAGCGTTGGGCACGAAGGGGTCTCCATTCAATTGTTTGAGTCCGTCTGATGCCGGAGTCAGCACCTCTAAGCCTACCCAGTCCGGTCCGCCCGTGTCTGCCTCGTCGTGGAAAAATGGGGGCATGGCTCACGCACAGGTCTCCCGTCCCCGACGCGCCGTCCTCGCGGCGGCCGCTCTCGTGCCCTTCGCCGGCGTCGGAGCGGGAACGTGGCTGGGCCTCGGCGAGCAGCGCCGGTCCCAGGCTGCCGCAGAGGCCGCCAGCCGAACCGACAGCGCGCAGCGCCTCATCCGGCAGTCGCTCGCCCTCCTGAAGAAGACGCACCCCCAGGCCGCACTGGCCGCCGAGGAGGCCGGGAAGCGCTGGAGGCTGTCGGCGCCGTCGCCCTCCCCAGGAGACCCCGAGCCCGAGGGAACTGCGGTCTCGCTCGCGGCGCAGGCCGTCCGCGCGGCCGGGGCGAGCCTCGAGACGCGCGCCTGGGCCTGGGGCTGGTGCTGTGTGATTTTCAGCACAGTCTCAGCGGCTGAGGGGACTCCTCTCTCTGCGAACACAGCTGCGCTGGGTGACCTCGTCACGTCGGGAAAGGTCCTCCGCGGAGGATCAGAGGCTGTCGACGACGCCGCGCGGGCCGCCCAGGAATGCGCTTTCTGGGCACGGGCCCAGGCTGCCCGCACGTCATCCTCCCAGCGCGCGGACGCCTTGGCCGAACAGGCGCTGTGGGAGCGTCGCGCCGCTGATCTCCGCAGGCTGCTCGAAGCCCCTGAGCCCCCGCTTCTCTCCGCCGCACTCCCCCGGGGAGTGACCCTCAACCAGCGTCTCGCCGCCCTCAGGACGGCCTATGCCACAGCCCTCATGGAGAGCAGGAGCCGCTGGGGAGCTCCGGCCCCCTCGCTGCTCCCTGCTCTCACTATGGAAGCACTCAGCTTTCAGACAGGTGATGTCCGATAAGTTAAGGGCGAGCACAAGGTGTTCCTGTCTTGTGCACGGAGCTGGAAGACGGTAGACAGGTTGCAAGCGCGAAAACCACGCGAGTCACGCAGGGGTGTCTTTTTGCGCGCACCATCCCCACGCTCGAACACCCCATCTCTCAAGGAGTAAGAATGTCCAAGATCGACGCAGCTTCACTGTTCACCAAAACCGTTTTTGACATCAATGACCAGAAGGTCGACAGCGTCCAGCAGGTCTTTGCCAACGACAAGACGGGCGATGCCACCTGGGTGACGGTCAACACCAGCGGCTCGGCTGCTCGCGAGGTCTTCATTCCGCTGGATCACGTCACGGTTGAGGGCGAGTCCATTCACGCCCCGTACACCCTCGAGTCCATCGTCAACTCCCCCAAGATGGTCAACGACAAGAACCTCTCCGCCGAGGAAGAGGAAGAGCTCCGCGCCTACTACGAGGGCGTACGCGGCCAGGGTGCAACCGAAGTGAAGACCCCTTCCGCTGAGCAGCCCTCTGCCGGGATCGCCGCTGCAGGCGCAGCCGCCGGTGTCGCCGGCGCTGGTGTGGCAGCGCACCAGGCCCGCGACGGCCAGGCAACGCCTGAGGCGGACGCTGTGGCACACGCCCCCGCCGTTCACCCGGACACCGTCTCCGATCCGTCGGGCGCAGCGTCCTTCGACGACGACCACGACCTTCCGCTGAGCCGCGTCGAGGAAGACACCACCGCAGCCCACGCCGCAGAGGTTCGCGGCCGCCGCGCAGCCACCCCGGGCCAGGTCGAGGATCACGGCTACACCAACGAGACCCACGGCAACCACGGTGCCTCCGGCCAGCCGCTCGCTCCGGTGAACACCGCCGCTTCCGACGTCGAGGCAGCTCCTTCCGAGGATCAGTCCTCCGACGTCAAGGAGAAGGCTGCCGAGGTCAAGGACGCCGCCGCCGAGAAGGCCGCTGACGTCAAGGAGAAGGCTGCCGAGGTCAAGGACGCCGCCGCCGAGAAGGCCGAGGTCGCCAAGGAAGCAGCTGCCGAGAAGGCTGCTGAGGCCAAGGACAAGGCTGCCGAGGTGAAGGACGCCGCCGCTGAAAAGGCTGCCGACGTCAAGGACGCCGCCGCCGAGAAGGCCGCCGACGTCAAGGAGACCGCTGCTGCCAAGGTTGCAGACGTCAAGGACGTCGCCGCCGAGAAGGCAGAGGTCGCCAAGGCCAAGGCCGCCGAGGTCAAGGATGCCGCCGCCGAGAAGGCCGACGCCGCCAAGGAAGCAGCTGCCGCCAAGGCCGCTGAGGTCAAGGAGACGGCCGCAGCCAAGGTTGCGGACGTCAAGGACGTCGCCGCTGAGAAGGCAGAGGCTGCCAAGGAGGCTGCTGCTGAGAAGGCGGCCGCCGCCAAGGAGGCTGCTGCCGAGAAGGCCGCCGCTGCCAAGGCTGTCGCCAACGACAAGGTCGAGGCTGCTCGTCTCAAGGTCGAGGAGACCAAGCAGAAGCTTGCTCCCAAGGTCGAGGACTACAAGCAGTACGGCGCAGGCTTCCTCGCTCGCCTGAAGTCCTTCGTCGCCCAGGAGATCAAGATCTTCCAGGAGAAGAAGTAACTGCTCTAGCGCCCTAGAGCCGAAGGGCCCCTGACCGCTCCCCTCACGGGGAAGGGTCAGGGGCCCTTCTCCTGTTCCGGGTCAGCCCGGTGCCGTCTCAGGCGCTGCAGCTCCACCGAGAGATGGCGGCTTTCGGATCGCTCAGAACGCCGCCTTCTCTCGGTGGAGCAGGGGCAGGGCCCTGGGGAGGGAGGCTTACCTGACGGCCTCCATCGTGATGTTCCCCTTCCCCTCCTCCACCAGCTGGGCCTGGTTCTCGGCATTCATGATGATGTCCTCTGCAGGAACCGGCGCCATGCGGTCCCACACGAAGAACAGGATGCCGGTCAGCAGCATGCCCAGGCCGGTCCACAGGTTGATGTTCAGGCCGTCCGTCCGGGCCAGGTCGGCGCTGCTGGGCGAGATGCCCATGACGGTGAGGATCACGCCGTAGAGGACGAAGAGCCCGCCGATCATGCGGCGCAGGTCGAACCGCCGTGTGGAGCGGACCATCTCCTCCTTCTCGGCTGCGGTGAGGGTGCTCGGTCGTGCGGGCGTCGCAGCGCCCGTCGGGTGTGTCTCGTGCTGTGCAGTCATGAGAGAGTTCCTTTCGGTCGCCTAGAGAATGGGCAGGTACATGGCCACGCAGAGGGCCAGCGCCAGAGTGCCGAGGAGTGCGGGAGAGCGGTACCAGGCCTCGTCGCCCGCCACATGGTCCATGGAGTAGTCGATCGTGCCCACCCCGTAGACGAGGCCCTGGAGCTCGGACTCCGGCTTGGGCTTCGTCATGAGGGAGACCGCCCACCCCACCACGACCACGGCCGCGAAGGAGATGATGGCCCCGTAGAGGGTCTCCGCCGTCGCCGAGGGGAAGAGGGACGGATTGTTGAGGTACGCGATCCAGACGACAGCCGGAGCGACGATGCCCGCCAGGTAGCCCCAGAGGCCGGCCGCCGGAGACATCCGCTTCCAGAGGAGCCCCATGATGAAGACCGCGAAGAGCGGGGCGTTGAAGAAGCTGAAGAGCGTCTGCATGTAGGTCATGATGTTGCCCGCTCCGGCCGCCATGAAGGCGGTGCCGATGCCGATGAGGACGCCGACGACCGTCACGACGCGACCCGCTTTGAGATAGTAGGCGTCGTTCTCGCCCTGCTTGACGTAGCGCTGCCAGATGTCATAGGTGAACACGGTGTTGAAGGAGGAGACGTTGGCCGCCATGCCCGCCATGAAGGACGCCATGAGACCGGTCACCGCGACGCCGAGCACGCCCGAGGGCAGATACATCTGCATGAGTTTGGGGATCACCTCGTTGTAGCTGATCTGGTCCCCGGTCGGGTGGGCCGCCAGCTGGTTGCCCAGGACCGCCGCCCCGATGAGGCCGGGCACGACGACGATGAGCGGGATGAGCACCTTGGGGAACGCCCCGATGAGCGGAGTGCGGCGTGCAGCCGACATGTTCTTGGCGGAGAAGGCGCGCTGGACCTCGGTGAAGTTGGTGGTCCAGTAGCCGAAGGAGAGGACGAAGCCGAGGCCGAGGACGATCGCGAGCCAGTTGGCGCCGATCGGGTTGGTCACGTCCCCGATGCCCGTGCCCTGCCAGGCGGACATGTGGAGGCTGCTCACGCCGTCGGTCTCCGCGAGCGCCTTCTTCAGGCCGTCCCAGCCCTGGACACGGTGCATGCCGACCACGGTGAGGGGAACGAGGCCCGCGATGATGACGAAGAACTGAAGGACCTCGTTGTAGATGGCCGAGCTGAGGCCGCCGAGGGTGATGTAGAAGAGCACGAAGGCCGCAGAGACGATGATCGCCACGGACTGGGGCCAGCCGAGCATCGCCTCGACGATGATGGCCATCGCGTAGAGGTTGATGCCCGCGATGAGCACGTTGGAGACGGCGAAGCTGAGGGCGTTGACGAGGTGCGCGGGCCTGCCGAAGCGCCGGAGCATGAACTCGGGCACGGAGCGCACCTTGGACGCGTAGTAGAACGGCATCATGACGAGGCCGAGGAAGACCATGGCCGGGACGGCCCCGATGAGGTAGTAGTGCATGGTTGCCATGCCGATCTGTGCCCCGTTGGCCGCCATGCCGAGGATCTCGGTGGCGCCGAGGTTGGCCGAGACGAAGGCCAGGCCGGTGATCCACGCGGGCATGGAGCGTCCGGAGAGGAAGAAGTCCATGCTGGTCTTGACGCTGCGGCGGGCGATGACGCCGATCGCGATGACCACTCCGAAGTACACGGCCAGCATGAGGTAGTCCACCGGCTGGAGGTCCAGCCTGATATTCGATTGCGCTATGGGCACGAGGGTTGGCAGCACACGCATCTCCTTGGGTATGAGGTGTGAGACTCTGAACGAGAGAATTGTTCGTCTCTGTTCAATCATGTTTACTCTTGTTTAGAAGAGAATGCTACCCTCAATCAACCGCCCGCACCCCCTAGAAGGAGGCTTCATGCTGGCTGACGCACGACGCCGGAAGATCGTGGAGCTCGTCGAGCAGGAGGGGTCGCTCACCGTCGCCTCCCTCATGGGCGCGCTGGACGTCTCTGACATGACCGTGCGCAGGGACCTCACCGCCCTGCAGGACGCCGGCCTCGTGCAGCGGGTGCACGGCGGGGTCCAGCGAGCCGGCACAGGGATTGTGGAGCCCGCCTTCGCGGAGAAGGAGTCCCAGAACGCCC
>JAGLBH010000057.1:7883-9305 GCA_018260285.1 Arthrobacter sp.
GGCCAAGCGTGCCCTCGCCCGCGCGGCCGCAGACCTGGCCGCCGAGGCGTCCTGCGTGGGCCTGGCCGGCGGGACGACGGTGGCGGCCATCGCCTCGGAGCTGGGCTCCCGACCGGCTGCCGAGAGGCCGTCGACGATCGTGACCAACTCGCTGCGCGCTGAGCAGACGCTCACCCTGGACTGCGTTCCCCAGCTGCTGCTCACGGGAGGAGAGCGGACGCCGTCGGACTCCCTCATCGGGCCTCTGGCGGAGCGGGCCGTCGAGAGTATGCACTTGGATGTCCTCTTTCTCGGCTCCTACGCGGCGGATCCCGTCCGGGGCCTCTTCACGCCCACCCTCGCAGAGGCGTCCTTCAACCAGGCCTTCATGCGGAGCGCCGCGCGCGTCTGCGCGGTCTTCGACCTCTCCAAGTGGGATCTGGCCGCCGTGGCCCATTTCGCCGGCTGGGACCAGATCGACACCCTCATCACACCGCCCCTTCCCCCGTCCGTGCAGTCGCAGCTGGAGACGCGGACGCATCGCATCATCACCGTGGAGGTTCCCCTTGACTGACCCTGAGCGCAGCATCACGCGCGGCCGCCTGGCAGACGGCCGCGAGATCATCTTCTTCGACGAGGGCTCCCCCTACGGGACCGGGGAGAGGACACGGGTCATCCGGGACGAGCGCCCGCTCGAGGCGCGCACCGCTCCCCCGCGGGAGTCGGCCGCCGTGCGGATCGACCCCCTGACGGGCTCCTCCGTGGCGCTCGCCGCCCACCGCATGACCCGCACCTTCCTGCCGCCGGCCGACGAGGACCCGCTCGCCCCCACGCTGCCCGGACGGTTCCCCTCGGAGATCCCGGCGGAGGCCTACGACGTCGTCGTCTTCGAGAACCGGTTCCCCTCCCTCCAGGGGCCGCTTGAGACGTACCGGGACGACGCCCTCCTCTCGGAGACGTCCCCGGCGGGGCGCTGCGAGGTCATCTCGTTCACGTCCGATCCGACGACGCCGATGGCCGGCCTCCCCCTCAGCCGCATCCGGACGATCATCGCCGCCTGGACCGACCGCACCCGGGAGCTCTCCGCCTTGCCCGGAGTCAAGCAGGTGGTGCCCTTCGAGAACCGGGGCGAGGAGATCGGGGTGACGCTGCACCACCCCCACGGGCAGATCTACGCGTACTCCTATCTGCCGGACTACACGCGGATGCTCGTCGCGCAGGCGGACGCGCACGCTGCCCAGACCGGCGGGGACCTGCTCGGGGACGTGCTCGCCGCAGAGCTGGCCGAGGGGTCGCGCATCGTGCGGGCTGGGGAGCACTGGGTGGCCTATGTCCCGTTCGCCGCGAAGTGGCCCGTGGAGTTCCAGGTCATGCCGCGCCGAGCGGCACGGGACTTCACCGCGCTCACGGAGGCCGAGGCTCACGAGCTGGCGGACCTTCTCA
>JAGLBH010000058.1 GCA_018260285.1 Arthrobacter sp.
CGCCCAAGCCTGCCGCAGGCTCCGGGGAGTTCCACGGCTCCACCGCAGCGGAGGCGCAGCGCGCGGGCAGGGACTCGTCCAGCCGAACGGCTCCGAGCCCGTCCGAGCCTTCCGCCCTTTCACAGGACGCCGAGGCACGCCAGCGTATCGCCGCCGACAGCCGCGCTCGCTCGTCCGCTCCGATCGGCGAGGGGGCTGCAGAACGCGCTGACCGCTCAGCCTCTCCGAAGGACGAGGGGCGACGACGCCCGCCAGCTGTCCAGACCGAGGAGCGGGAGGCAACCGTCACCCCCCTCAAACCAGCGTCCGCTTATCACGACGAGGAATCAACAGTGCACCAGATCACCACGATCCACCCGAAGTCCTACAACGAGGCAAAGCTCATTGGGGACTCGTTCCGCCAGGGCATTCCCGTCATCATGAACGTGACGGACCTGCAGGAGTCCGAGGCCAAGCGTCTGGTGGACTTCTCCGCAGGCCTCGTGTTCGGGCTCAGCGGTCGCATCAGCCGCGTGACGAACAAGGTCTTCCTCCTCACGCCGGAGGAGATCGATGTCAAGGCCGAGGGCGGCGACGAGGAGTCTCACGAGAGCGATCCGATCCTGGTGACTCGCTGACCCGTGCTGTACCTCTCCGGAATTCTCTACCTTCTTCTCTCGCTCTTCGGCTACGCCCTGCTCAGCAGGATCGTGCTGGATGCAGTGATCAGCTTCGCTCCAGGGTGGCGTCCGCGCGGCTTCGTGCTTGTCTTCGCCTCGGGCGTATACGCTGTCACGGACAAGCCCCTCAACTGGCTTCGGCGCATGGTGCCGCCCTTGAATCTTGGCGGCGTGTCGCTCGATCTGGGCTTCTTCCTGCTCTATTTCGCAGTCATCGTCATCAAGTCAGCCCTCCCTCTTCCTGTCTGAGGAGCCGGAGGAACTTTGCCCGCCTGACCTGGGCGGACTATATTTGAAATTGTGAATGAGCTCCTTCCGGGGCGGCTGAGCGTGGCTGAAGCGCAAGGTAACTTTCAACTGTCGTAATTATGAGGTGACCCACATGGCTTTGACGCCTGAGGACGTAGACAACAAGCGGTTTAACACCAGCGAGGAAGTGGGCGGCTACGAGCCGGTCGAGGTCGATGACTTCATCGACGAGATCGTTGTCGAGTTCCGCCGCCTGCGCGCTGAGATCGCTCGTCTTGAAGAAGAGAAGAAAGCCGCTGAGGCCGCCGCTGAGGCAGCCCAGAAGGCCTCTGCCCAGCCTCTTGCCGCTCCTGCACAGGCCCCCGCAGGCCAGGAGGCCGCCGCCTCCCAGCCGAGCCCGCAGCAGGTCAGCGCCGGAGCATCTGCAGCCAGCGTTCTGGTCAAGGCCCAGCAGCTGCACGACGAGCTCGTGGCCGAAGGCGAGTCCACCAAGAAGCGCCTCATCTCTGAGGGCCAGACGAAGGCGGACACCCTCGTCAAGACGGCTGAGGACACCAAGCGCACCACGCTGGCTCAGCTCGCCGACCAGAAGGCCGCTCAGGAGAAGGAGCTCGCCACCAAGCGGACCACCGTCCTGGCGGATCTCGACAAGCAGCGCACCACCACGCTCAACAAGCTGAACGCGGACAAGTCCGCACTCGAGGCCAAGATCTCCGATCTGCGCACGTTCGAGCGGGACTACCGCAGCCGCCTCAAGGCCTACATTGAGACGCAGCTGCGCGAGCTCTCCAACACGGGACCCATCGAAAAGGCCTAGTCCTTCTCGACGGAGACCCCCCCCGGGTCACCTCACAGCCCCCTTTCTCGCTGCGGCGGGGAGGGGGCTGTGGCATGTACGGCTAAAGTGGAAGACGTGCCATCCCAGAACAAGACCCCATCCTTTTCTTCGCGAAGCGCCCGCGGACGCCTGCTGGCGCTGACCGCTGTGCCTGCAGTCCTCATCATCGCCCTGGACCAGTGGACCAAGCGCGTGGTAGAGACCCAGATGACGCTCGGCGAGAGAATCGACGTTGTGGGCACCTGGCTCCAGTGGCATTTCATCAAGAACCCTGGCGTCGCCTTCAGCATTGGTGAGAACAGCACCTGGGTGGCCACCCTTCTGGCGTCGGCCATCACGATCGCTGTCATCGTCGTGGCCCTCAGGTCCCGGCACGCTGTCTGGTCCCTCGCCGCAGGCCTCGTCCTGGGAGGCGCTGTGGGCAACCTCATCGACCGGCTGTTCCGAGAGCCCGGGTTCGGGGTCGGGCACGTCGTGGACTTCATCGCCGTGGGATCCTTCCCGCGCTTCAACGTCGCGGACTCTGCGGTGTGCGTGGGGGTGGGCATTGCCCTGCTCCTGCTGCTGCGAGGCATCGACCCGTGGCCCGCGGCCGACGACGGCGATGCCCCTGACCGCCAGCCCTCCGCCGAATGACCCACCACCTGAAGGACCTTCCTGCATGAGCGCTCACACCACCCAGACACCGGCCCCCGGGGACTACACCCGCGAGCTGGCTGACAGCGGACGGGTCGACGCCGTCGCCGCCCGCGCACTGGAGGCCACCCGCACCCAGGCGGCCCGCTGGATCAGCGAGGGGCACCTGAAGATCAACGGGTCCGTCGTCACCAAGCCCTCCGTCAAGGTCGCCGAGGGGGACACCCTCGAGGTGCACATTCCCGTGGACGAGTCCCTGCTCGTGCGCGCGGAGGTGGTGGACGGTCTCGGCATTCTGTACGACGACGAGCACATCGTCATCGTCGACAAGCCTGTGGGAGTCGCCGCACACCCGAGCCCGGGATGGCACGGGGCCACCGTCGTCGGCGCGCTGGCGGGCGCTGGCTACGAGATCTCGACGTCGGGGGCGCAGGAGCGCGCCGGCATCGTCCACCGGCTCGACGTGGGCACTTCAGGGGCGATGGTCGTGGCGAAGACCGAGCAGGCCTACGCGCGCCTCAAGGCGGCCTTCAAGGAGCGCACGGTGGAGAAGATCTACCATGCCGTGGTTCAGGGCCTTCCCGACCCGCTTCAGGGCACCATCAATGCTCCGATCGGCCGTCACCCGGGCCACGACTGGAAGTTCGCCGTCGTGGAGGGCGGCCGGGACTCGGTGACCCATTACGAGACGCTCGAGGCCTTCGGGCTCGCGAGCCTGCTCGAGATCCACCTTGAGACCGGACGCACCCACCAGATCCGCGTGCACTTCGCGGCCCTGCGGCACCCCTGTGCGGGCGACCTCATGTACGGGGCGGACGCCAAGCTCGCGGCCGAGCTGGGCCTGACTCGTCAGTGGCTCCACGCCCATCGTCTGGCCTTCGACCACCCGGTCACGGGGGAGCGAGTCAGCGTCACGAGCCCCTACCCCCAGGACCTGGACTACGCGGTGCGCCACCTCCGCGGAGAGATCACCCACTGACCCCTGAGCCCTGTCCCAGGGGCGGGCACTAGAATGGTCAGGTGCCTCGCGAGAATGATTCCTTCGTCCACCTGCATAACCACACCGAGTACTCGATGCTCGACGGCGCAGCCCGCCTCGACGATCTCTTCGCCCACGCGGCCGAGCTCGGCATGGACTCGCTCGCCACGACGGACCACGGATTCATCTTCGGCGCGTTCGACTTCTGGAGCAAGGCGAAGAAGCACGGCATCAAGCCGATCATCGGGGTCGAGGCCTATCTGACGCCGGGGACGGCCCGGCAGGACAAGACCCGCGTCAAGTGGGGCGAGGGCGGCCGCAACGACGTCTCGGGCGCCGGCGCCTACACTCATATGACCATGTGGGCCGAGAACACCGCGGGCATGCACAACCTCTTCCGCATGTCCTCCCTCGCCTCCCTCGAGGGCTTCCTCTACAAGCCGCGCATGGACCGCGAGCTCCTCGAGACGTACGGCAAGGGGATCATCGCGACGACGGGCTGCCCCTCAGGCGAGGTGCAGACGAAGATCCGCCTCGGCCAGTATGACGCGGCCAAGGAGGCGGCCAGCGAGTTCCGGGACATCTTCGGCAGGGAGAACTTCTTCTGCGAGGTCATGGATCACGGGCTCGGCATCGAGCGGGACGTCCAGAAGGACCTCATCCGCCTGGCCAAGGAGCTCGACCTTCCGCTCGTGGCCACGAACGACCTCCACTACACCCGCGCCGAGGACGCCGACGCCCACGCCGCCCTCCTGTGCGTGCAGTCCGGGTCCACGCTCCAGGATCCGAAGCGCTTCAAGTTCGACGCGAATGAGTTCTACCTCAAGTCGCCCCGCGAGATGCGCTCCATCTGGTCCGACTTCCCAGAGGCCTGCGACAACACGCTGCTCATCGCCGAGCGGTGCGACGTCGAGTTCAACACCAAGGCCAGCTACATGCCGAACTTCCCCGTGCCGGAGGGGGAGAGCGAGGAGTCCTGGTTCGTCAAGGAGGTCGAGGCGGGCCTGCTCTACCGCTTCCCCCAGGGCGTGCCGGACGACGTCCGCAAGCAGGCCGAGTACGAGATCGGCATCATCACCCAGATGGGCTTCCCCGGGTACTTCCTCGTGGTGGCGGACTTCATCAACTGGGCCAAGAACAACGGCATCCGCGTGGGCCCAGGCCGCGGCTCCGGCGCGGGCTCCATGGTGGCCTACGCCATGCGCATCACGGACCTCAACCCGCTGCAGCACGGCCTCATCTTCGAGCGCTTCCTCAACCCGGACCGCGTGTCCATGCCGGACTTCGACGTCGACTTCGATGATCGCCGCCGCAGCGAAGTGATCCAGTACGTGACGGAGAAGTACGGCGACGAGCGCGTGGCCATGATCGTCACCTACGGAACGATCAAGGGCAAGCAGGCGCTCAAGGACGCCTCGCGCGTCATGGGCTACCCGTTCTCCATGGGGGAGAAGCTCACGAAGGCCATGCCGCCGGACGTCATGGGCAAGGGCATCGCCCTCTCGGACGTCTACAACGAGAGCGCCAAGCGCTATTCCGAGGCGGAGGAGCTGCGCGAGCTCCTCGCGAGCGACGGCGAGGCCAAGCAGGTCTTCGAGACAGCCCTGGGCCTCGAGGGCCTCAAGCGCCAGTGGGGCGTGCACGCCGCCGGCGTCATCATGTCCAGCCACCCGCTCATCGACATCATCCCGATCATGCGCCGCGAGCAGGACGGCCAGGTCATCACGCAGTTCGACTACCCGACGTGCGAGGGCCTCGGCCTCATCAAGATGGACTTCCTGGGCCTGCGAAACCTCACGATCATCTCGGACGCCCTCGAGAACATCGAGCTCAACCGCAACGAGACCCTGGACCTCGAGACCCTCGAGATCGACGACAAGGCCTCCTACGAGCTTCTGGCGCGCGGTGACACGCTCGGCGTGTTCCAGCTCGACGGCGGCCCCATGCGCTCGCTCCTCAAGCTCATGCGGCCGGACAACTTCGAAGACATCTCCGCTGTGCTCGCCCTCTACCGCCCGGGTCCGATGGGCGCCAACTCCCACACGAACTACGCGCTCCGCAAGAACGGGCAGCAGGAGGTCATCCCGATCCACCCGGAGCTCGAGGAGCCGCTCGCCGAGATTCTCGGCACCACGTACGGCCTCATCGTGTACCAGGAGCAGGTCATGGCCATCGCCCAGAAGGTGGCCGGCTACTCGCTCGGCGAGGCAGACATTCTGCGCCGCGCCATGGGCAAGAAGAAGAAGGAGGAGCTGGACAAGCAGTATGCCGCCTTCCACCAGGGCATGCTGGACAACGGCTTCTCCGAGGCGGCCATCAAGGCCCTCTGGGACACGCTCCTTCCCTTCTCCGACTACGCCTTCAACAAGGCGCACACCGCTGCCTACGGCCTCGTCTCCTACTGGACGGCGTACCTCAAGGCCAACTACGCCTCGGAGTACATGGCCGCGCTCCTCACCTCGGTGGGCGACGACAAGGACAAGCTGGCGCTCTACCTCAACGAGTGCCGCCACATGGGCATCACCGTGCTGCCGCCGGACGTCAACGAGTCGGCGCTTAACTTCACCCCGGTCGGCACGGACATCCGCTTCGGCATGGGGGCCATCCGCAACGTCGGCGCGAACGTGGTCCACGCCATGGTGGAGGCTCGCCAGGAGAAGGGCCTCTTCGAGTCCTTCTCGGACTTCCTCAACAAGGTCCCGGCGGTGGTCTGCAACAAGCGGACGATCGACTCCCTCGTGCGGGCCGGCGCCTTCGACTCGCTCGGCCACACGCGGCGCTCCCTTTCGGCCGTGCACGAGGAGGCGGTGGACACCGTCGTCGTCCGCAAGCGGAACGAGGCGAACAACCAGTTCGACCTCTTCTCAGCGCTCGGGGGAGAGGCGGAGGCGCCCGGGGGGCTCGACGTCGACGTGCCCGACCTGCCCGAGTGGGAGAAGAAGGAGAAGCTCGCCTTCGAGCGGGAGATGCTGGGGCTGTACGTCTCGGACCACCCGCTGCGGGGGCTCGACCAGATCCTCAACCAGCTGGCCGACGCGACGATTCCCTCCCTGCTCTCTGAGGAAGGCCCGCGAGACGGCTCCATCGTGACGATCGCGGGCATGATCACGTCCGTGCAGCGGCGCATCGCGAAGTCGAGCGGCAACCAGTACGCCCGCATCGAGGTGGAGGACCTCTCCGGCTCGATGGAGGTCATGTTCTTCGGCCAGGCCTACGGACCCATCGCGGACGTTCTCGCGGAGGACCTCATCGTGGCCATCAAGGGCCGGCTTCAGCGCCGGGACGACGGCTCGGTGACGCTCTCCGCCATGGAGCTCTCGGTGCCGGAGTTCTCCGAGGGCGGCGGCACGGGTCCCGTGACGATCACCCTCCAGTCCCACAAGGCGACGGAGAAGACCGTGACCGAGCTGCGGGACATCCTCAGGACGCACCGGGGGAACACCGAGGTGAAGGTCAAGCTGCTGGAGTCGAGGGCGGCCGCGCTCTATCGCCTGGGCGTGGACCTGAGGGTCACGCCGTCGTCGGCCCTGTTCGGAGACCTCAAGGTGCTCCTGGGCCCGAACTGCGTGGACTGACGCTCGAGGGCTGTCTGCCCTGAGGGGCGGACGGCGCGTGCCCTGCCGGGTGCGAGCGCTTAAGATGGAGGCATGACTTCAGACGCCGCTCCTGACATTCTCCGCACAGTCGATCTGAGGGGCGAGCGCGCGCACGGTGCCGAGCTGGCTCAGCGCATGCCGCGGGTGGGGGAGGACATGCCGGATGTCCGGCCGCTCGTCGAGCGGGTCATCGCGGACGTGCGCGAACGGGGCCACGCGGCGCTCGCCGAGATGGCCGAGAAGTTCGACGGCGGGGCGCCCGCCTCCGTGCGCGTTCCCCAGGGTGAGCTGGCCCGAGCACTGGAGGAGCTGGACCCCGCCGTGCGCGCCGCCCTCGAAGAGGCCATTGAGCGGGCGCGCGTGTTCGCCGCAGTGCAGCTGCCCCAGGACCGCACGGCTGAGTTCCCCGGCGGCGCGCGCGTCACGGCCCGGTACACGCCGGTTGACCGCGTGGGCGTCTACGTTCCCGGCGGCCTGGCCGTCTATCCGTCGTCCGTCGTCATGAACGTCGTTCCCGCGCAGGCGGCCGGCGTCGAGTCCCTTGCTCTGGCCACCCCTCCGCAGAAGGAGTTCGGCGGGCTGCCGCATCCCACGATCCTCGCCGCGGCGCACCTGCTCGGCGTGACCGAGGTCCTGGCCGTGGGCGGCGCCCAGGCGGTGGCGGCCCTGGCCTACGGTGTTCCGGCCGGGGACGGGCAGGCGGCCATTGCCCCCGTGGACGTCATCACCGGGCCGGGCAATGTCTTCGTCGCCACGGCGAAGGGGATGGTGCGCTCCGTCGTCGGCATTGACGCGGAGGCAGGCCCCACGGAGATCGCGATCATCGCGGACGACTCGGCGGACGCGGACTTCCTCGCCGCAGATCTCATCTCCCAGGCCGAGCACGACCCCCGCGCGGCGAGCGTGCTCATCACTGATTCGGAGAGCCTGGCTGAACGGGTGAGGCAGGCCGTCACGGTGCAGGCCGCCGAGACGCGCCACTCCGAGCGGGTGCTCACTGCCCTCGCCGGGAGACAGTCGGGCATTCTGCTGGTGCGCGATCTGGACCAGGCGGTCGAGGTCGCGGACGCCTACGGGGCCGAGCACCTCGAAATCCACACGGCCCGCTCCCACGAGGTCGCCGAGCGCATCAAGCACGCGGGGGCCGTCTTCGTCGGGGCGCACTCGCCCGTGAGCCTCGGGGACTATGCGGCGGGCTCCAACCACGTGCTCCCCACGGCCGGGACGGCCCGGCGGGCCTCCGGCCTCAATGTGCTCAGCTTCATGAAGCTCGTCCAGGTCATCGAATACCCGCGGGAGGCCCTTGCCGAGGTGGCGCCGCACATCCGGGCGCTCTCCGACGCCGAGGATCTGCCCGCCCACGGCGACGCCGTCGACCTCCGCCTCCGGAAGGGCTGATCCGTGTACTGCCCCTTCTGCCGCAATGAAGACTCGCGCGTCGTCGACTCCCGGCTTGTCGATGACGGAACCGCGATCCGACGACGCCGACTGTGCCCTGCATGCCATCGCCGCTTCACGACGGTGGAGACGACGAGCCTCAGCGTGGTCAAGCGCTCCGGCGTGGCCGAGCCCTTCAGCCGCTCGAAGGTCATCTCAGGGGTGCGCAAGGCGTGCCAGGGTCGGCCGGTCTCTGAGGACGACCTGAACAAGATCGCCCAGGAGGTGGAGGAGAGCATCCGCTCCAAGGGCCTCGCGGAGATCGACGCGCATGACGTGGGGCTGGAGATCCTGACGCCCCTGCGCCGGCTGGACCAGGTAGCCTTCCTCCGGTTTGCGAGCGTGTACCAGGGATTCGAGTCCTTGGAGGACTTCGAGCAGGCCATCTCGGACCTGCGGAGCCAGCCTGCCGCGGACGAGCTGCCCTTCGACGGGGAGCAGCGGCCCCTCACCGCCCGGTAAACGCGGGGCAGATGACGATCCTCGAAGGCTTGTGATATAAATAGAACAAGCCCGGCGTGTCGTGGGGAGGGGAAGCCTCGCGACACGCCGGGTCTTTTTGTTGGCTGCGGTGGAACACCCCGAACCGGGCATCACGCCGCTCCGACATCCACCCCCCCGCTCAGCCGAGAGAAGGCGGCGTTCTGAGCGCGGCGGTGTCAGGTGGTCGTTGCAACACTTCCTCCTGCAACCCCACCTGACACCCCCTGGAGCAACCCGCCATGCCCACACCAGCACCCACCCACCTGCGCAACGCCTTCTTCCTGCTGCTCTTCCAAGGCCTTTCCCAAAGCGCGGCCTCCCGCGAGCTGGGCATCAGCCCTAGCGCCGGGATCTACTGGGCCAGTACCTTCAAGAACATGAACCTCATGGCCCCCGGGCA
>JAGLBH010000059.1 GCA_018260285.1 Arthrobacter sp.
TCAGAGTGGGTGTCCTTCCACAACAGCGGGCCTTGTAGGGCTCGGCCCGGGGCAGTCACGGGTGTGTTGCAATCACCCTTTGACACCACCGGCTCTGAGCCGCCCCTTAAGACCCAAAATCCAGGATGGGCGAGGGGGGGAGGGCGCTGGCGCCTCAGTTCCAGCTGACCCTCTCGAGGTTAACTCCGTGAGATGCTGCGTTGGCGCGCACCGCCTCGTTGAGCCAGGCTGCGAGGCCAGGCTCCCGTCGGTCGTAGTGCTCCGTGAAGCGCTGGTCCGCCATATACATGCCGGCCAGGATCACATGGCGCTGGTGCGTCACCTCGTACCCCTCGGAGAGGAGAGCGCGGTGACGCTCGACGAGCGTGCGGGCCTCCTCTGATGCAGGATCGAGGCCGTCTCGGACAGCCTGGGCGAGGGCCTCCTCGATGGACTCGCCTGAGGAGCGCAGCTCGTCGATCTCGGCGGGGCTCATGCTGCTGAAGCGCTTCTGGGACTCCGCCCATTCGGCAGTGTGGCCCCAGCGGCTTTCTGCCTCAGCGTGAACCTCATGGGTCCACTCGTCTCCGTACAGGCGGGCCTGCTTCTCAATGCTCATTTCTTCTCCCTGAATCATGCGGTCAACTGCAGAAGCCATCTCCTGCAGACGGGATATGCGCTGATCCAAGAGCGCTCGCTGCTCGCGCAGGTGGCTGAGTGAGGTACCTCGGTCGAGGATCTCCTCAATCTGGCGCAGCGAGAACCCGAGCTCCCGGTAGACGAGGATGCGGTGAAGGCGGGCGATATCGGCGTCGCAGTAGAGGCGATACCCTGCCCACGACCTGCCGCTCGGCACGAGCAGGCCGATCGAATCCCAGTGGTGGAGAGTTCGGATGCTCACGCCCACAGCCCTGGCAGCGGAACCCACTGTCAGGCCGTCAAGCGCGCTCGTGACGTCTCTCGGATCGTGTCCCATGCTCATCAGCCTGATGCCTCACGCAGGGTCAGGGTCAAGTCTGCGCAGGTGCCCCTGCCCGGATTGTGGGTCTTAGGGGGGCGGCTCAGAGCGGTTGAGCCGCCCCCTAAGACCCACAATCCGGGAGAAAGAGGACGCTAGAGCGCTAGGGAAGGAGCGGGGTCCACTCGCACTGGGAGGTCTCCCAGGAGGCGGGGCCGCGGGAGCCTGCCGGGTACTCCTCGAGGGGGACCTTGTTCTCCGCCCAGGCATTGAGCACAGGCTCCACGATGCGCCAGCAGTCCTCCGCGATGTCGCCCCGCACGGAGAGGAGCGGGTCGCCGTTGAGGATGCCGTCGAGCACCTCGCCGTAGGGCAGCAGATTGGAGGTGTGCATCTCGGTGGCCAGCGTGGCGCGGTCAAGGGTGAAGATGTCGCCCGGGCCGTTGACGTCGATCTCCAGCTGGAGGGTCTCCGGGCTGAAGCCGATGCGGAGGCGGGTCGGCTCGTCCACTCCGTGGAAGCCGCGGGGGAGATGCGGCACCGGCTTGAAGGTGATGACGGCCTCCTTGCGCTTGCGCTCCAGAGCCTTGCCCGATCGGAGGATGAACGGCACGCCGGCCCACCGCATGTTCTCGATCTGAATCTCGAGCTCTGCCAGAGTCTCCGTGTTCTTGGAGCCGTCCACCCCTTCCTCGTCCACGTAGTTCGGCACGGCGCGGCCGTTGATCTCGCCTGCGGTGTAGCGGGCCCTGCGGGTGGAGGAGGCAAAGTCCGGCCGCACTGAGGCCGCGCGGAGGAGGGAGCCGATGTGGTCTCGCAGGTCCTTCTCGCCCAGAGTGGCGGGGGCGTTGAGCGCCAGCAGCGCCATGACCTGGAGGAGGTGGGACTGGATCATGTCCCGGAGCGCGCCGTTGTTGTCGTAGTACCCGGCGCGGTTCTCCAGGGCGAGGTCCTCGTCGAAGAAGACCTCCACCTTCTCCACGTGCAGGTTGGACCAGAGGGGCTCGAGGAGCCTGTTGGCGAAGCGGAGGCCGAGGATGTTGAAGACCGTGCCCTTGCCGAGGAAGTGGTCCACCCGGAAGATGTCCCGCTCGGGGACCAGCGTGGCGAGCGTCTCGTTGAGACGGTGCGCGCTGGCTGCCGAGGACCCGAAGGGCTTCTCCAGCACGAGCCGCGTTCCCTCCGGCACGCCCGTCTTCGTCAGCTCCTGACAGGCCTTCTCGCTGACGGCCGGGGGCAGGGCGAAGTAGACGGCCACAGGCCCCTCGAGGGAGGTGATGAGCGCGTGGAGCTCGCCCTCGGCGGTCACGTCCACGTCGTGATACGTCGTGTTCTTCTCCACCTCGGCGAGGACGCGCGCGCCCTCCTCCGTGGCCTTGGGAAGGGCGGCGGCGAAGATCTCGTGGACCCTGTCCTTCCACATCTGCTCGGTCCAGTTGCCCGTCCCTGCCCCGGCCAGGCGGATGGGGTCTGCCTTGCCCGAGGCGAGCAGCCCCGCGTACCCCGGCAGAAGGAGCCGGGACGTGAGGTCTCCAGAGGCTCCGAGGATGAGGAGGGTCTTCGCCTGGACGGCTCCCTGGCGGCGGGTATGGGTGCGGGATACGTTCGTCTGCTCAGTCACGCAGACCACTTTGCCACTTTCCCGCGTCCTTGTCGTGTGCCGAGCGCGGGGTCGGGGCGTCCGTGCGGCGCTGTCAGCGGATGTCAGCCAGGGTTGGTAGCCTTGAGAGTTGAACTTTGGCCCCACATTCTGACCTGAAGGCAGCGCACCTCGTGTTCAATTCACTTTCCGATCGGCTCAGCGAGACGTTCAAGAATCTCCGCGGCAAGGGACGGCTCAGCGAGGCTGAGATCGATGCCACCGTCCGCGAGATCCGCAGGGCTCTGCTCGACGCCGACGTGGCCGTCTCCGTTGTGCGCGAATTCACCGCGAACGTCAAGGAGAGGGCTCTCGGCGAAGAGGTCTCCCAGTCCCTGAACCCGGGACAGCAGATCGTCAAGATCGTCAACGACGAGCTCGTGACGATTCTCGGCGGCAACACGCGTCGCCTCAGCCTGGCCAAGAACCCTCCCACTGTGATCATGCTCGCGGGCCTCCAGGGCGCCGGCAAGACCACCCTCGCGGGCAAGCTGGCCAAGTGGCTCAAGGGCCAGGGGCACTCTCCGATCCTCGTGGCCTGCGACCTCCAGCGCCCCAACGCCGTCAAGCAGCTCCAGGTCAACGGCGAGCGCGCCCAGGTGCCGGTCTTCGCGCCGCACCCGGGCGTCTCGAGCGAGTTCGAGGCGCCCACGGGCGATCCCGTGGCGGTGGCCGCCCAGGGCATCGAGTACGCCAAGCAGAAGCTCCACGACATCGTCATCGTGGACACCGCCGGCCGCCTCGGCATCGACGCCGAGCTCATGCAGCAGGCCGCTGACATCCGCGAGGCTGTCAACCCGGACGAGGTCCTCTTCGTCATCGACGCGATGATCGGCCAGGACGCGGTCAACACCGCGCAGGCCTTCAACGAGGGCGTCAACTTCACCGGTGTCGTGCTCACGAAGCTCGACGGCGACACCCGCGGCGGTGCGGCGCTCTCCGTGGCCCATCTGACGGGCAAGCCGATCATGTTCGCCTCGACGGGCGAGGCCATCGACGACTTCGAGCAGTTCCACCCGGACCGCATGGCCAACCGCATCCTCGACATGGGCGACATCCTCACCCTCATCGAGCAGGCCGAGGCCCACTGGGACAAGAACGAAGCTGCGCGCATGCAGAAGAAGTTCGAGGACCAGGAGGACTTCAACCTCGAGGACTTCCTGCTGCAGATGCAGCAGATCCGCAAGATGGGCTCCATGAAGAAGATGCTCATGATGATGCCCGGCGCCGCACAGATGCGCCAGCAGCTGGAGCAGTTCGACGAGCGCGAGATCGACCGCGTCGAGGCGATCGTCCGCTCGATGACGAAGCACGAGCGCGTGGCCCCGAAGATCATCAACGGCTCGCGCCGTGCCCGCATCGCCAAGGGCGCCGGCGTCTCCGTCTCCACGGTGAACCAGCTTCTGGAGCGCTTCGAGCAGGCCCAGAAGATGATGAAGAAGATGGCCCAGGGCGGCGGCGCAGGCATCCCGGGCATGGGCGGACACGGCCCCGGAAAGCGCAAGCAGCAGGCCGTCAAGGGCAGCAAGAAGAAGGGCGGCGGGCAGAAGCCGAAGACCCTCGCTGAGCGCCAGGCCATGCAGCGCGGAGAGCTCACGCGCAAGCCGCAGAGCGCCCCGGGCTCGGCCTTCGGCAACCCGGCAGAGGAATTCGACCCGTCGCAGCTGAACCTGCCCCAGGGCTTCGAGAAGTACCTGAACAACTAGCGTGGTCCGTCCTCTCGACACCGTGTTCGCCGTCATCCGCTCAGCGGATGGCGGCGTTCTCGGCGCCCGGCTCAGGGACGAGGGCGAGTCGGCGGCGTGGTCGCTCCCGGCCGGGCCTGTCGAGTCCGCCGGGGTCAGGGCGAGCGCCGCTCACTGGTGCCAGAGCCTGACCGGCCAGGACGCCGAGATCGGCAACCTCGTCTCCATCCGCTTCGGGGGCCCTGCGCCGACTCGTGCGCTGCGCGCTCGGCCGGCGGGGACCGTCTTCGGATTCGAGGCCTGGGTGCCGGGCCTGGCGCCGGGGTCCTTCGAGGCTCACGAGGGCGCTGTCATCTGCCGTTTTTTCGAGCCGACCAGCCTCCTGGAGCGGCTGCCTCCCTTCGAGCGGGGAGTGCTGGCGGCCTCCCTCAAGGGCATCGAGTCGTCAACCGTGGTGGAATGGACTGCGGAAGGCGAATTCACCGCGAGCCGAGCACTCCAGTGGAGCCGCATGATGCCCTCCCTGCCCCACCCCTACGGGCCTGTCACAGTCGATGACGCGTCCCGGGGGATCCGCACTCGATCCACGAAGAAGCGATGACTGAGACATACAACGGCACCCCATTGGACCTGTGCTTCTACGACATCATGATGACGTTCCCGGGGGAGCGCGGCGAAGCGGCGTTCGCAGCCGTCGCCGAGCTCTTCGTCGAGGCGGGCGCCGTCGCCGGCCAGTACGAGCCCCTGGACGACCGCGGGGTGACTGCCCTCAACTACCTCATCCTCGGCACGCCGGACAACAAGGCGGTCATGGCCGACGACGACGGCCGCCTTGCCAACACGATCGGCATCAAGGAGCTCCTCACGCGGATTGCCTCCAAGGCCGGAGCCAAGATCGTCTACGTCACGAAGCTCACCGAGTACGGTCAGGACTTCGAGGAGTTCTCCGACATCGAGGACGCCGCCGCCGCGCAGGCTCTCGTCTTCCGCCAGGCGCGCAGCGTCGCGGTGGGCCGGGTCACCCCCGAGTGGGTCCACGAGCTCGCAGCCGCCTCATACCAGGACGTCCACACGCTCAGCCACGGCGGGAAGACCGTGGCTCTGGTGGACGGGGGTCTCGACGTCGGGCGCCTGCCCCTCATGGACCCCACGTCGGCGTTCGTCTACACCACGCCCCTGGCCATGCTCGTTCGCCTCTTCCTGCCGGGACGGTCTCTGGGAGAGACGGTTCACGAGGTGAACTTCACGTGGTTCGCCCCGACGACCCCCCTGCGGGCTTTCGGCCCGCAGACGGAGGTGAGCGCCCAGTGGGAGAGCACGCTCCGCCGCCTGCAGTCCGCTGAGGGCCTGGCCGCTGAGATGGCCCAGAACCCCGAGACGAACCCTCCTTCGGACGCCCCCGAGCTCTGGTCCTCCGCGGCGGATCTCGCCGTGGTGGAGTCGGTGCTGACCGCCGCGGGCCTCCCGGGACGCTCCGTGCGGCTGGTGGACCACGAGGGCCGCGCAGAGAACCTCCCGGGCGCCTCCACGGTCCGGGCCGCCAGCCCGGAGGTCCAGGAGCGGGCCCAGGCACGCGAGTCGCAGCCGCAGGCGGCTCCGAAGCGCGTCATCGTCGAGGAGGAGCGCCGTCCGGTGGCAGGGTATCTGCGCGGCGCAGCCTTCTTCGTCCTCGCGATCCTGACGATCTGGGCAGGAGCGGCTGTGGTCACGGGATTCGCCCAGACGGGTCTCTGGATTCTCGGGGCGATCTTCGCCGGGATCGGCGTCGCGCTGGCCCTGAAGACCTACCGCCAGACGACGGCGCGCCGGCGGTGACGACCGCCTGCCGTCCAACTGCTGTTCATATGGCAGAATAGAAAGGTACTTGGACTGCGTCGGCCCCTCTCTCTGTCGCATGTCCACGTCTTCGCTCGTCAAAGTACCGGCTCGCCCCACGGGTGCGGAAAACGACGAGCGGTTTACCTAAACCAAGGAGTGACCACACAAGTGGCCGTTAAGATTCGCCTGAAGCGCATGGGCAAAATGCGCGCCCCGTTCTACCGCGTCGTCGTCATGGACTCGCGCGTCAAGCGCGATGGCCGTGCCATCGAGGAAATCGGCAAGTACCACCCGACCGAGGAGCCGTCGTTCATCGACATCAACTCGGACCGGGCGCAGTACTGGCTGTCTGTCGGTGCTCAGCCGACGGAGCAGGTCGCCGCTCTCTTGAAGATCACCGGTGACTGGCAGAAGTTCAAGGGCGAGGCCGGTGCCGAAGGCACCCTTCGCACCAAGGCTGAGAAGACGGCCTTCGTGGTTCCTGAAAAGGACTCCGTGATCCTTCCGGCAGAGCCGAAGAAGGAAGCTCCCGCAGAGGCCGCAGCTGACGACGCTGCGGAAACCACCGAGGCCTAGTCCATGATCGTCGATGCACTGGATCACCTCGTCAAGGGAATCGTTGACTCGCCCGAGGGCGTCACGGTGGCCTTGAAGGAGAACCGGCGCGGGGAGCTCGTTGAGATTCGAGTCCGCCCGGAAGATCTGGGTCGCGTGATCGGACGCCAGGGGCGCACCGCGAAAGCGCTGCGCACCGTGGCACACGCCTTGAACGGAGACACGGTCCGGGTCGACATTGTCGACACAGACCGTCGTCGCTAGGCAAGACACAGTGTGAGCCCCGCAGGTCCTATCCAGGTCTGCGGGGCTCACGTTTTAACACCCCTACTTTCTGAAGGAACACATCGTGCAGGTTTCGATCGCCCGTATCGGCAAGCCCCATGGAATCCGGGGCGAGGTCACTGTCCAGGTGCTCACCGACGCGCCCGAGGACCGCTTCGTGCCCGGGGCGGAGCTCCGGGTGGAGGGCGTCGCGGGGGTCGAGACGCTCACCGTCGAGAGCGCCCGCTGGAACAAGCAGATCCTCCTGCTGGCCTTTGAGGAGATCGCGGACCGCAACGAGGCGGAGACGCTCCGCGGCGGCCGCCTCGTCATCAACCCCGAGGAGCAGGGCGGGGCCGAGGAGGAGGACGCGTACTTCGAGCACGAGCTCAAGGGCCTGCGCGTCGTGGAGAACGGCGAGGACATCGGCGAGGTCACCGGTCTCCGCACCGGCGCCGCCCAGGACTTGCTCGTGGCCGAGGTTCGCGGCCGGGAAGTGCTCATCCCCTTCGTGGCGCAGCTCGTTCCCGAGGTGGATGTGGAGGGCGGCCGCGTCGTCGTCGACCTTCCCCAGGGCCTCACCGAGCTGGGAGACGCCTGAGCTCCATGCGCATCGACGTCTTCTCGATTTTCCCGGAATACCTTGCCGCCCTCGATCTGAGCCTCATCGGCAAGGCGCGCCAGAAGGGCCTGCTGGAGGTGAGCGTCCACGATCTGCGGGACTTCGCCTTCGACAGGCATCGCTCGGTGGACGACACCCCCTACGGCGGCGGCGCGGGGATGGTCATGAAGCCGGAGCCCTGGGCTCTCGCGCTCACCTCGGTCCTTCCCGACGACGGCGCGGCTGCCGAGCCGGACTCACGGCCTGTTCTCGTCGTGCCCTCGCCGGCAGGCCGCGTGTTCGACCAGGCCCTCGCCTACGAGCTCGCCGAGGAGGAGCACCTGGCCTTCGCCTGCGGGCGGTATGAGGGCATTGACGAGCGCGTGCTCGAGTGGGCCGCGGAGCGCTTCCGGGTCATGCCCGTGAGCCTCGGCGACTACGTCCTCAACGGGGGAGAGGTTGCCGTGCTGGCCATGGTGGAGGCGATCGGCCGCCTGGTTCCTGGGGTCATCGGCAATCCCATGTCGCTCGTCGAGGAGTCCCACTCGGACGGCCTTCTGGAGTACCCGGTCTACACGAAGCCCGCCTCGTGGCGCGGCTACGACGTTCCCGAGGTGCTGCTGGGCGGAAACCACGCCGCGATCGAGGCCTTCCGGAGGGAAGAGCAGCTGCGCCGCACCGCGAGCCGCCGCCCCGAGATGCTCGACGGGCGCGACGCCGCCGACCTCTCCCGCCAGGATCTTGCCGTCGCCTCCGGCCTCGGGTACAGCGTGGTGGACGGAAAGCTGCGTCCGCCTGCCGAGTGATCTGCGCGTCGCTGTCTGATCCTCTATACTGGAAACACTGTGCTCGCGGGCGCTTCTCTGCCACAGGGGAGCTGCGTCAACGCGATCAGCACTCTCATCCGGGCTCAAGCCCGGGCGAGCTCACGCTTTCGGCGCCGGGCCTCAGGGCTCTCCGCGCCGCCAATCAAGCCGGAGACCTGTGGCTTTGTGCTTCAAGGAGAAACCAGATGCATATCTTGGATTCTGTTGACGCAGCCAGCCTGCGCAGCGACGTTCCCGATTTCCGCCCGGGCGACACCGTCAAGGTGCACGTGAACATCATCGAAGGCAAGAACACCCGTGTTCAGATCTTCCAGGGCTTCGTGCTCGGCCGTCAGGGCCACGGCGTTCGCGAGACCTTCACGGTCCGCAAGGTCAGCTTCGGCGTCGGCGTGGAGCGCACCTTCCCGGTGCACACCCCGGTCATCGAGAAGATCGAGGTCGTGTCCCGCGGTGACGTCCGCCGTGCAAAGCTCTACTACATGCGCGGTCTCCGCGGCAAGGCTGCGAAGATCAAGGAGAAGCGCGACTTCGCCAAGTAGATCCTGCTGTGATCTTGCGCTCTTCACCAAGACGTCCCCTCCCGACTTTCGGGTGGGGGCGTCTTGCTGTCTCCGCGCTCCTGACGGCCTTCCTCCTCATCACCCTCGTGCGGGCGTTCGTCGTGGACGTGTACTCGGTGCCGAGTCAGTCCATGGAGCCGACGCTGACTCCGGGGGACCGCCTCGTCGTGCTCACCTGGCCGTGGCAGCGTGACGCCAGGGCGGACGACGTCGTCGTCTTCGACGCCCGCGGGACCCTTGCCCCCCGCTCCCCGGAGGGTCCGGGGCG
>JAGLBH010000005.1 GCA_018260285.1 Arthrobacter sp.
CGGGGTGCCGGGCTGGACGCCACCGTGGACTGGATGCACTTGAGACTCAACGGCCACGCGGATTCACAGGTGATGCTCAAGGACCCCTTCGAGACGGACAGCGCCGTCATCGAGCCGCTTCTCGCCGCGGTTCGATCCCTGAGCACGTCTGCCCCCGGTCACAGCTGACCGGCGAGTTTCGCCCTCCGCTGAGGCGGCACACTGCCCGCAACCCGGTGATTGACAGGGAAACCTGCAAAGATGATCTACCGAGACCACGACCCCGAACGAAGGACTGCTTTCGTGCGCAAGAAATTCATTATCGCCTCCGCCCCGCTCGCGCTGCTGCTTGCCGCGTGCGGCGGCGTCTCGACCCCAGTGGGAGACAAATCCGGGTCCGACTCGGTCAAGGCGGAGCTCAAGGGCAACGACACAGCGCCGAATGTCACGTTCGACACGCCCATCAAGGTCAGCGAGGACACCGTCAAGATCCTCGGCACGGGCGACGGCGAGGAGATCAAGGAAGGCGATCGGGTGACCTATCGCCTGGCCGCCTTTGACGGCAACACGGGAAAGTCCGTCCAGGAGACGTACTCCACGAAGAAGGACGCGACCCTGGTGTACAACGACGCCCTCAAGACCCAGTCCAAGGCGCTCTATGACGGTCTGGCCGGCCAGAAGAAGGGCGCCACGGTGGCGTACATCCCCAAGGCCGAGACTGACGACCAGCGCGGTGTCATGGTCCTCACGATCACCGATGTGCAGCACGCCCCGAGCTACTCTGACATGAAGGCCGGCGCGCAGTTCGGCGACAAGGCGACCACAGACAAGGTCACAGCCCAGTGGGCTGCCGACGACTGGGCCCCGAAGGTCTCCATCGACAAGGCCCTCAAGCCCGCCAAGGACTCCGCACGACTCTTCGGCGAGGGCTCCGGCGAGACCATCACCGATGACATGAAGCTCACGCTCAAGACGGCGCTCATCGACATCGCAACCGGCCAGGTCAGCCAGGACGCCTATCCCAACGGCTCGACGCCGGCCAAGCCCGCCATGCCGGACCTGAAGACGGAGATGCCCGTTCTCTATCAGGCGCTCAAGGGCCAGAAGGTCGGCCAGACGGTCGTCTACATCCCCAAGGCCGCTGCCGGTCAGAAGCCGTCCGCCATGGTGCTCACCGTGACCAAGTCTGAGGCATACCACGCGCCCAAGGTGCTCTCCAAGGACGAGGTGAAGAAGCTGCGGGACGCCGGCAAGCTCCCCACCATCAAGGAGAACGGGGCCAAGAAGGTTCCGAGCATCACCTTCCCCGACAAGAGCGTCAAGGCCCCCCAGGACCTCGTCGTCGAGGTCGTCAAGGAGGGGACGGGGGCCGTCATCAAGGAGACGGACACCGTCACCGCGAACTACTCCGGGTGGGCCTGGGACTCCCACAAGAACTTCGATCAGAACTTCACGGCCGGCAAGCCGACCGAGTTCTCCCTCAGCCAGGTCATCAAGGGCTGGACCAAGGGCCTGACCGGCCAGAAGGTCGGCTCCACCGTGATGATCGTCGTCCCGAAGGACTGGGCCTACGGCGACGCCGGGCAGGGCGACGCCCAGGGCGATCTCGTCTTCTACGTTCAGATCACCAAGACCGCCGCCGCCAAGACCACTGCCGCCAAGTAATCTCCACTCTCACTGATAGGAAACACGACTATGTCTTTCGGACAGCGCGAATTTGACCGCACCAAGCCCGAGATCGAGTTCCCCGGGGCCGAGGCTCCCACCGAACTCGTCATCGAGGACATCATTGAAGGCCAGGGCGCCGAGGTCAAGGCCGGCTCCACCGTCTCCGCACACTACGTCGGCGTGGCCCACTCCACGGGCGAGGAGTTCGACGCCTCCTGGAACCGAGGCACCCCGCTCGACTTCCGTGTCGGCGTCGGCCAGGTCATCCAGGGCTGGGACCAGGGCCTGCTCGTCATGAAGGTGGGCGGCCGTCGCAAGCTCGTCATCCCGGCCAACATGGCCTATGGCGACCGCGGCGCCGGCGCTGCGATCAAGCCGGGCGAGACCCTGATCTTCGTCGTCGACCTCATGGGCGTGCGCTGATCCGCGTCCCCTGAGTGAGGACCTGTGATCGGGTTCTCCTGCAGCCCCTCCCTCCGCTCCGGAGGGCGGGGCTGCTTCTGTCTACTAGCCTTGACCGTATGGAAGATCAGACCTCCGAGGACGGGCGGCCTGGCCGTTCAGAGCGCGTCGTGGAGCGAGTCCTCGCCCTCTGTGCTGCACTCAAGGCCGCGCCGCGAGGCCTCACCTGGCGTCAGATCGCTCAGACGGTCCCGGGCTACTCAGACAGCGACGCCGGGCGGCGGACCTTCCACAGGGACCGCCAGACCCTCGCAGCCGCGGGAATTGCTCTCTCCTCAGGGGACTACAGCGCCCCAGAATACCGATATCAGCTCTCTCAGTGGTCTGCTCCGCCCCGGCTCAGCTCGTCGGAGCGCACCGCGATCTCCCTCGCGGCCATGGCTCTGGAGGGGTCCAGCTCCGGGAAGGCTGTCCGACGGGCGGCGGAGCGACTGAGCTGGGACGACGAGGGCCTGAGCGCCGTGCACCCCTGGCAGCCGCGCCTGCCGGGGGACTCCGAGGTTCTCTCGTCGGTCAGCCGCGCGATCGCCCGTCATGCCCCGCTCTCCTTCGCCTACGTCAACGCGGCGGGGGAGAGATCTGCCCGAACCATCTGGCCCTGGACGGCAGCCGTGGCCCATGGGGCCTGGTATGTCGCGGGGTACGACCTGCGGCGGAGACAGGCGCGCATGTTCCGATTCTCCCGCATGTCCTGCGTTGAGCTGCTGGGGGAAGAGGCCTCAGTGTCCCCGGACCCGGTGCCCCTCGGGCAGAGGCCTGAGACGGTGCGCCGCCTCTTCTCCACCGTGCCCCGTCCGGTGAGGCCGGACGTCGTCGTCGCGATCCCGCCGGGGCGCATGCCCTGGATCCGATTCCACGGGGAGAGCGCTGCCGGGCCGCAGGGCAGCACGGAGGTCGAGTGTCCCGAGGGGTGGGAGACCCACGTGCTTCCCGGGCGGCTCACGGATCGAGTCATCACGGAGATCCTGGAAAGGCCGGGAGAGGCGGTGCTCCTCGGACCGGCCGCAGCTCGTGAAGAGCTGGGCGAGGCCATCGCCTCCGTGGAGCGCGTGCATGACACGCCGGAGACCGACCCCCTGACACTTCCCAGGGCTCGTGGGCACCGGGTGAAGACGACGCCGGCAGACCGTGTCTACCGTGCCTTCACCCTGCTGGAGATGCTTGCTCTGTCCGGACCCCTCACCCTCGACGAGCTCAGCACGGCTCTCGGCACAGACGAAGACGTCCTCCGTGCAGACATCCTGGCGCTCTCCTGCGCAGGAGGACGTCCGGAAGAGGCGGGCGTGTTCGACCTGCTCCTCGATGAGAGCGGGATGGTGAGCCTCTCTCAGTCTGAAGGGTTCGAGACGGCGCCGCTGCCGCCCTTTGAAGACCTGGTGCCCCTGACCGTGGCCCTGGGGGAGGCGGCCCGAGCGCTTCCCGAAGGCCACCTTCTGGGTGAGGCAAGCCGGTCAGCGCAGCTGAAGCTGCTGCGCTGCGCCTCAGACCCCGCAGTGGCCCAGTCGCTGCTGGCAGCGGGGGATTCGGCGCGGGACCCGGAGAGCGGCTCCTCAGCGGTGCTGTCTGCCCTCAATGAGGGAGCGCTTCTGGAGTTCAGGTACCTCAAGGAGACAGAGGAGGAATCCACCCGGCGCGTTGTCAGGCCCCTCGCCCTGCGCACCGAGAACGGGCGGCAGTACCTGTTCGGAGAGGAGCTGACGCGGGGAGCCGCCCCTCAGACCAAGCACTTCCGCGTTGACCGCTGTGTGGACTGGGGGGATCCTGGGGCGACGGACGGCTCTGCATCCGCGAAGCCGGAAAGGACGCCGGACATCCCGTCCTCCCCGCCGCGCTGGGCAAGCCGCCGTCGCTCGCGGAGTCAGCCGGTGGCCTGGATCGAGGTTCATGACTCAGACTTCTCGGCTGCCCGGGAGCTTCTCGAGTCCTTTGCCGCCCGGAACGTGCGCGAGAGCCCGCGGGGGCATCTCGTGGGGGAGATCAATGAGGCCTCAGGATCGCTGACAGCTGAAGTCCTGGGGGCTCGGGGTGCGCTTTCCCTTGAGTCCCCTCCCAGCCTGCGGAGAAAAGTGCTCGATGGATGTCAGACGTTGCGCAAAATCCAAGGTTTGCCCCGTAAAATCATTTAGAGAAGTTTGTTCACGAAAGGACACCTCATGGGCTGGAACCAGCCATCGCACATCGCCATCCTGCTCATCGCGGTCATTCTGCTCTTCGCCGCTCCCAAGCTGCCGCAGCTTGCGCGCAACCTGGGCGAGTCCATGCGCGTCTTCCGCTCGGAAGTCAAGCAGATGAAGGACGAGAACGGCAACGACATTCCCACGACGACGACCACGAACGTCGGTTCTCCGGCTGTTGACACGACTCGTGTTGACACCACCCGCGTTCAGAACCCGGCAGACGGCACCGTCACCGGTCGAGTCGTCGACGGGGACATCAAGTAACCGGAATGGCTCGACTCAGTCGCAAGCACAACCCCGAGGGGAACATGCCCCTCGGGGACCACTTGAAAGAGGCGAGGAATCGCCTGTTCATCAGTGTGGGTGCCATGCTCCTCGGCGCCATCGTGGGCTTTTTCTATGTCCAGGACTTTTTCGACATCTTCTCCACCATGGTCCGGGACAACTCGTTCGGCCGCATGTCCGGACTGAATATCGGCAGTCCGCTGGGAGCATTCGACCTTTACTTCCAAGGCGCTCTGGTCATGGGGCTTGTCCTCTCAAGTCCCATCTGGATCTATCAGATCTGGGCTTACCTCGTTCCGGGGCTGACCAAGAAGGAGCGCAGGTATGCGCTCGGCTTCTTCTTCGCTGCGGTTCCTCTGTTCCTGGGAGGAGTCGTTCTCGCGTTCATCATCCTCCCGCATGCTATTCGGGCCATGTTCTTCTTCGTGCCCAGTGGTTTCTCTTCGCTGCTCAACGCGTCAGAGTTCCTGCAGTTCATCCTGAGGCTGCATCTTGCGTTCGGCTTCGCCTTCCTCATTCCCCTGGCTCTGGTGGGCGCGAACTTCCTCGGGTTCATCACCGGCAAGAGGGTGGCCCGCGCGTGGCGCATCGTGGTCTTCGTCTGCATCGCCTTCGCGGCCATCGCTGCCCCCGGCCCGGACATCTTCCCGATGCTCGCCCTGGCCGCGCCGATGCTGCTGCTCTTCTGCGTGGCGCTGCTCATCTGCCTCGCCAATGACAAGCGCAAGGAGCGCCGCCAGCGCGCCACGGCTCTCGCGCCGACTGAGGTGCGGCCTCTGTCGGAGATCTGACAGGACTCGTCGGCTGAACCTCAGCCCTCGATCCAGGGCCGGGACATCCGGGCATGCAGCCAGTGCCTGATGCGCCCGGCCCTTCGCTGTCCTGTCGGCTCTCTTCTCTCTCCTCATCTCACGGAGTCCTCCCCTGTAATGTAGGGGGCATGAGCACTCCTGCTGAGAAGTATCAAGAGATGAAAAAGCGCCACGCAGAATCTCAGCGGGAATTGGCCTCATTCAGGGCCATGCAGCCCTTTCCCCTGGACGAATTCCAGGTTCGGGCCTGCGAAAGCATTGAAGAGGGTCGCGGAGTCCTCGTGGCAGCGCCCACGGGCGCCGGAAAGACCATCGTGGGCGAATTCGCCATCCACCTGGCGCTCGCCCAAGGCCGCAAGGCGTTCTACACCACCCCCATCAAGGCCCTGAGCAACCAGAAACACCAGGAGCTCGCCGAGCAGTTCGGCTCGAGCCGGGTCGGCCTGCTGACGGGGGACACCTCGATCAACGGCGAGGCGGACATCGTCGTCATGACCACCGAGGTGCTGCGCAACATGCTGTACGCAGGCTCCAGCACCCTGGACACCCTCGGGTTCGTCATCATGGACGAGGTCCACTACCTCGCAGACCGCTTTCGAGGCGCCGTTTGGGAAGAGGTGATCATCCACCTTCCAGAGTCGGTGACGGTCGTCTCCCTCTCCGCCACGGTCTCCAACGCGGAGGAGTTCGGGGCCTGGCTCGGCACCGTTCGCGGAGAGACGGACGTCATCGTCTCGGAGCACCGCCCCGTCCCCCTGACGCAACACGTCCTCGTCCGGGACCGTCTCATGGATCTCTTCGCCGAGGACATCGCGTTCGACGAGCTCTCCTCCGCGACAACCGCTCCGCCGGTCAATCCGGAGCTTCTCACACTCGCCCGCCGCCAGTCCGCAGGGAGCTTCGGACACGGGGGGCGACGCCGATCCCGCGACCGCAGAGGCCCTGGGGGGTTCCGAACCCGTGAGCCTCAGCAGGCTCAGAAGGTCTCCCGCCCCCGGATGATCGCGAGCCTCGAGGCGGACGGCCTCCTGCCTGCCATCGTCTTCATCTTCTCCCGCAAGGGATGCGAGATGGCCGTGAGGCAGTGTGTGGAGCATGGCATGGTGCTCACGACCAAGGACGACCGAGCAGAGATCCAGCGTGTCATCGACCAGGCGGCGAGCTTCGTCTCCCCTGAGGACCTGGACATCATCGGGTTCTGGTCCTGGCGTGAAGGGCTCCTCAAGGGATACGGGGCGCATCACGCGGGGCTCCTGCCGATTTTCAAGGAGGCAGTCGAGCATCTGTTCGCCGCCAACCTCATCAAGGTCGTGTTCGCCACGGAGACGCTCGCGCTGGGCGTGAACATGCCTGCCCGCAGCGTGGTGCTCGAGAAGCTGGACAAGTTCAACGGCGAGTCCCATGTCGCGGTGACGCCGGGGGAGTACACCCAGCTCACCGGCCGCGCCGGTCGGCGGGGCATCGACACAGAGGGCCACGCCGTCGTCGTCTGGGACAAGGACGCGGACCCGGGACAGATCGCGGACCTCGCCTCCACGCGCACCTACCCGCTGAATTCGAGCTTCGCCCCGACCTACAACATGAGCATCAACCTCGTGGCCCAGTTCGGCCGAGACAGGGCCCGCGGCATTCTCGAGTCCTCCTTCGCCCAGTTCCAGGCGGACCGCGGCGTGGTGGGTCTGGCCCGCCAGGTGAGGGAGCGCGAGAGGGCTCTTGACGGGTTCATGGAGCAGATCACCTGCGAGCGAGGCGACGCGCTGGAGTACCTCAAGCTCCGCCACAGTCTTGCCGAGGCCGAGCGCAGGCAGCGCCGGGAGAGCAGGAAGGTCCTCAAATCTGCGGTGGCCTCCTCGCTCGAGTCCCTTCAGCTGGGGGACGTGGTCTCCATTCCGTCCGGGCGCCTCAAGGGCAAAGGGGTGGTCATCGAGACCGACGCCGTGAGCCTTGCCCCCAGGCCCACGATCCTGACCCTCCAGCGCACCGTGCGGCGCCTGTCTCTCGAGGACCTTGCCGAGCCCGTGGATGTGGTGACCACGATGAAGATCCCCAAGAAGTTCACGGGCCGATCCCCCAAAGAGCGCCGTGATCTTGTCGAGGCGCTCAAGTCTGCGCTCGACCGGGCTGACCCAGCGCCGGTTCGACGACCTCGTTTCGCCGCCTCCGTCCCTGACGAGGAGACGAAGACACCCGAGGGGATCCGAACCCGGCTCGCTGCGCACCCGGTCCACTCCTGCCCCGATCGCGAGTCTCATGCGCGGTGGGGCGAGCGCTACTTCAAGCTCAAGCGAGAGACGGACGTCCTGCGCTCCAAGATTCGCGGGCGGACGAACACGATCGCGCGCCACTTCGACCGGGTCTGCGATGTGCTGGCCAAAACCGGCTATCTCACCGCCGAGTCGGAGGTCACACCAGCCGGCAGCGTTCTGCGGAGGATCTACGGCGAGCGAGACCTGCTCACGTCCCAGATGCTCAACGCGGGCCATTTCGAGGGGCTCAGCCCGTCCGAGATGGCGGCCCTCGTGAGCATGCTCGTCTACCAGGGCAAGCGAGAGGAGCGCCCGGGGCGGCCGGCACTGCCCTCAATGGCGCTTCAGGAGCGCTATGGGGAGCTCGTCAAGATCTGGTCTGCCGTCACTGACTATGAAGAGGAGGCAGGCATTCCCGTCACCTCGGACCCCGAGTCCGGCCTCGTCGGTCCCATCTACCGGTGGGCCAACGGCCAGTCGCTCCGACGGTCCCTCGAGGGGTCTGACCTCTCAGCAGGCGACTTCGTCCGCTGGTCCAAGCAGATCATCGACTCCCTGGACCAGATCCGCTCAGCATCCCAGTCCTTTGACATCCGCGCCACGGCCGAAGAGGCTATTGACGCAGTGCGCCGCGGCGTCGTCGCCTCCTCCTAGTCACCACCGCATGTCCCCGTCCACGCCACAGTCAGGAAAGCCAGTGTCCACCAGCACTCTCTACGTCAACGGGGCCGTGTACTCCGCCTCTGCCCCCGGGGCTGACGCCATGCTCGTCACCGATGGACTCATCGAATGGGTCGGCGACTCCCGCTCCGCCCAGGTCCCCTCCGGAGCTGAGCGAGTCGATCTCCAGGGCGCCTTCGTCGCGCCTGGATTTGTGGACTCCCATGCCCATGTGGTGGGGATCGGCCGCACGGCCGTGGAGATAGACCTCCGGGAGTGCTCCAGCGCAGCCGACGTTGTGGACCTCATCGGTGAGCGGGCGTCCCGCCTGCCGCACGATGCACTGGTCCGCGGATACGGCTGGGACGAGACCGCGTGGCCGTCCTCAGACCTTCCGACCTTCGGCGAGCTTGAGCGCGCGGCTGGAGGCCGAGCCGTGTACGCAACGAGGGTGGACAGCCACTCGGCGCTCGTGACCCGCGCGTCCTACGAGCGAGCCGCTCTGGCCATGCCGCATCATCTCTCGTCAGACCCGGCCGTCATCATGGGCGCAGAGCGCACGGCCATGGCTGCGGTGTTCAACGCCCTCACCCCGGAGGAGTCGGCTGAGGCGGCCGCCCTGGGGCTCGCCGCAATGGCCCGCACCGGGCATGTGGCGGTTGTGGAGAATGCCGCGCCGCATCTCGGCGGCATCCAGGATCTTGCAGCGCTCAAGCGCGCCTCTCTCGACGCGCCTGCACCAGAGGTCTTCGCCCTGTGGGGGGAGCTCGTGTCAACCGAGTCTGAGGCTCTTCAGGCGGTGGCACTCATCGAGGAGGCGCTCCAGGCGCCGGACTGCCCCCAGTGGGTCTTGGGCCTGGCCGGAGACCTCAACGCTGACGGCTCACTCGGCTCCCGGACGGCCGCCCTCCGAGCACCCTACGCGGACGGAACAGAGGCGGGGCTGGCCTATCTCACGCCCGAGCAGGTCAGAGACCACTTCGTCGCCGTCACCCGCGCCAGGCTTCAGGGCGGGTTCCATGTCATCGGCGACCGCGGCATGGACATTGTCCTGGACGGCGCCGAGCAGGCCATCGAGATCGTGGGAGAGCGGGCCTTCGCGGCGCGAGGTCACCGTCTCGAGCACGCTGAGATGACCGACGACGCGGCCCTGGCCCGCATGCTCAAGGCCTTCCTCACCTCGTCCTCCCAGCCCGGGTTCGACGCGGCATGGGGCCATGCCGGCGGGCTGTACGAGCGCCGCGTGGGGGAGCGGCGCCTGGAGATGAACCGCTTCGCCACGATGTCCCGTCTGGGCATTCCCCTCGCCTTCGGCTCCGACGCCCCCGTGCTCGAGGCCTCCCCGTGGGCCCAGATCAAGGCCGCGATGAACCACTCCAACCCGCAGGAGTCCATGACGGCGCGCGGCGCCTTCAACGCCCACACCCGGGGAGCCTGGCGGGCGCTCAACCGCGCTGCCTCCGGCGGGCCCCGCCATGGAGAAGGGCAGATCGTCCCGGGCGCCCCGGCGTCGTTCGCGGTGTGGGAGATCGAGGAGCTCGCCATCCAGATTCCCGACCCCACTGTGAGCGCGTGGTCGACTGACGCGCGCGCACGCGTTCCCATGCTTCCCGCACTGGACACTGAGAACCTTCCCAGGGCTCTCAGAACTGTCGTCCAGGGTGTCACGATCTACGATTCAGGCGACCTGTCCTAGAATGAGTCGAAGCATCAAAAACACAGTCCGCTGAGAGGCCACGAGTGCGAGTCCTGACGATTATCCCGACCTACAACGAGATTGAGTCGTTGCCCCGCACTGTTGCGCGCCTGCGCACAGCTGTTCCTGACGCGGACATCCTGGTGGTGGACGACTCCAGTCCGGATGGGACGGGGGAGTGGGCGGAGAAGGCGTCAGCCTCAGATCCTCGGATCCACGTTCTCCATCGCAGCGGCAAAGAGGGACTGGGCGCCGCGTACATCGCCGGCTTCCGCTACGGGCTGGCTGAGGGCTATGACATCCTCGTGGAGCATGACGCCGACGGGTCTCACCAGCCTGAACAGCTCCCGGCCCTGCTGGAGGCCGTCGAGTCCGGCGCGGACCTGGCCATCGGCTCTCGCTGGGTGGCCGGAGGCAGCGTGGTCAACTGGCCGCTGCACCGCAAGCTCATCTCGCTGGGCGGCTCGTTCTACTCCCGCACCATGCTGGGTCTTTCGGTCAAGGACATCACCGCCGGCTACCGCGCCTACCGCAGGACTGCTCTGGAAGCCCTTGACTTCGACTCGATCGAGTCCGTGGGCTACGGGTTCCAGGTGGACATGACGTTCCGCATGCACAAGCTCGGCATGAAGATCGTGGAAGTCCCCATCACCTTTGTGGAGCGAGAACTCGGCACGAGCAAGATGAGCGGCAACATTGTCCGCGAGGCCATGCTCAACGTCACCCGCTGGGGTGTTTCCGAGCGCCTGGGCCAGGCACGATCAGCGGTGGCCAAGCTCTCCAAGAAGAAGTGAATCGTCGCTGTCGCAGGCAGCCTCAACGAAAAGCGCGGCCACCCAGGAGTTGGGAGGCCGCGCTTTTCGGGATCGGCGCAAGGGATCAGCCGCCTGGGGGAGCAGCCCCCTACTTGCGCTTGGCCTGAGCCTCGAGCTCGCCTCGGCGCTCGCGCAGAGCTGTCAGACGGTCATTGAGAATGACCTCGAGCTCTTCGATGCTGCGGCGCTCGAGAAGCATGTCCCAGTGGGTGCGCTGGGGCTTGTCGTTGCTGTGGTCCGGCTTCTCACCGTTGACGAGAACGGCCTCCTGGCCGGTCTTGGTCGTCCACGCGGCAGGCACCTCGGCTTCGGTGGAGAACGTGACGAAGACAGACTCGCCTTCAGCGGTGCGGTACTCGACCTGCTGGCGGGGTGCCGGCTCGACTCCGGACTCGGTTTCCATGGACTGAGATCCCAGTCGCATTCCACGTAGGCTGCGATCGCTCACGTCATCCTCAATTCATTAGGTCCAGCATGAACGTCCATTCTATCCCGTGCCGTGTGAAGGCCGCGTCAGCCCCAGGAGAAGACCGTGATGTCAAAGACTGCCTCCGCTGTGATCCGGGTTCTTCGGGCTCCCGCCTTCGCGAGGGATGTGCTGAGCCGGTGACTCAGTTCTCCGCGATCAGAGTGATGGCCTGCAGGCCCCATGGCGGCCAGATCCACGGCTTCGTCCTCGGTGAGAGCCAAGGGCACTCTCAGGGTCTGGGTTTCCTGGGGCTCGACGCCGAAGGTCGCCGCAAGGGAGGATTTCTTGTCGGGCTTCTGCCCGAGGATGAGGCCCATGTCACGCAATTCGGAGAGGTGTCCCTCTCCTGCTGTGACAACGACAGCCCGGCCGCCCGGGGAGAGAACCCTCCTGAATTCAGAAGGATTGTGGGGAGCAAAGACGTTGAGGACAGTCTGGACTGAGGCATCCTCAAGGGGGAGAGGCGACCAGAGGTCTGCCACGAAGACCGTCGAGCGCTCCAGCCTGGCCGCACGCCTGGCAGCAGCGGGGCTGAGGTCGACGCCGACCAGACTGCTATAGAGGGCGCCTTTCGAGTAGTAGCCCGTACCGCATCCTGCATCCAGGAGAACGCCGGGGGATACGTGCTCATGAAGCGCATTTCGCAGGGGAACATAATGACCAGCAGCCTGGAATCGCTCTCTGGCCTCAACCATCTGCGCCGTGTCAGCCCTGAACTTCGTTCCGGCACCGACCAGGAGGTTGATATACCCCTGACGCGCCCTGTCGAAGGAGTGGCCGGACTCGCATCTCCAGGCGGCTCGGTCCGGTCTCTCCGCCCAGGCGGTCTGGCACAGAGGACAGCGAAGTATCGTCTCAGGTGAGTTCACACATTCCACCATAGCGAGAAGCTTGCACCGGGCGTTCGCCATACACTCAGCATTTCTTAGGGTGCCGAAGCAAGTTGTGCGGGGCAAGTGGTGATGTACTGAGAATGAACCGGCATGAATCACGCATGCAGGTTTTCACCCCTACAGAAAAGGACGCTCACATGTCTACCCTCAACTCCAAGTTCGACAAGGCTTTCGCTGACAAGACCATCGAAGAGCTCGCCGCCGCGCCGGTGGACGCACTCAACGGCGTGTCCGAGGCGGATGCCGAGAAGCTGAAGGCAGCCTTCAACATCAAGACGGTCAAGGACCTCGGCACGAACAAGTTCTTCCTCTGGGCTCAGGCTGTGGCCAAGCTCGCAGAGTAGCTTTCGCTCTCATCAAGACGACGCCGACTGGCTCACGGGATCCCTGGCCAGTCGGCGTCGTTGTCAGATCTATAAACTACCGATAATATACATTATGTCAACTAGTGGATGGAAAGGGCTCCCCCTTCCTCCGCACGCCGCCCTCGAGGCGCCCCGTCGACTGTCAGAGTCCAGAGGCGTGAGAGCCGGTCCCGCGGTCCTTGGCTTTGCCCGGCCACATGCCAGCGCTCCTCAGCATGAGGCTCAGAGCCAGCGCCGTTCCCACGCCGACGCAGGCGCCGCCGATCGTGTCGGTGAACCAGTGCACGCCCAGGTACAGACGCGACCCTGCGACGAGCGGGATGAAGGCCGCACAGACGACCCAGACGATAAGGCGTGTCAGCCGCGAGGTCATCGAGACCGTCAGGACGACGCCGACGGAGAACGCCAAGGCAGCGACCCCCGTGGTGTGCCCTGAGGGAAATCCGAAGTCGACCTCCCTGACCACCTGGTCGATGAGAGGCGGGCGATCACGCTGGAAGATCTGCTTGAGCACCAGCGTGATGATCGAGGCCCCTGCCACAGAGCTCAGGATGTATACTGCGCGGGTCCAGTTCTTCGTCCAGATCCAGGTGCCGAAGGCCAGTGCGAAGGACATGAGAATTGTGCCCGTGGGACTGAAGGCGTTGGTCACCGCCGTGAGAAAGACCGTGGCGCCTTGTGTGCGGTGCTCAATGAACTCGGTCAGAATGTGCTGGTCTTCAGGCTGCGTGTTGCCCAGATGCACCACCATCCCGAGAAGGGCGGCCAGGAGAACGAGTCCTGCCCCGATGCGAAACTGCCAGGCTGAGAGTATTGACCGATTTTTCACGGGGACAGTTCTACTCTCTTCTCCTGGGCATCCCCTGAGCGTCATCACTCCCCTGCCAGGCCTCAATGATCCTGTCCGGCTCTGAGAACCTGCCTAGACTGGAGATCATGACGAATCTTAACCGTGTGAGACTTCAGGCATCCCTCGACGCTCTGCTTCTTCTGGCGTTTGCCGCGATTGGCCGCGCGAGCCACGATCACGGAGTCAACATCCCGGGGATTCTTCAGACGGCCTGGCCGTTCCTTGCCGGAGCAGCCATCGGATGGGCTGCCGCGCAGGCGTGGAAGCAGCCTCAGCGCGTCTGGCCGACGGGTGCGATCGTGTGGGCGGCGACACTTGCTCTTGGCATGATTCTTCGGGTCGCCACGGGCGGAGGATTCGCCCTCTCGTTCCTGCTGGTCGCCGGGATCTTCCTGGCGGTCTTCCTGCTGGGAAGCCGAGCTCTGACAGGCGCTCTGCTGCGCCGTCGCTCCCCTAGCGCTTGAGCGACTGAGTCGCTTTCGTCCACACAGCGAGCGTCTCAGCCGCTTTGCCTGAATCGATGGCTTCGCGCGCACTCTCGACCTTCGTTCGGAGACGCTCGGCAAGGCTGCCTTCGGCACTCTCGTCATAGGCAACCAGACCGCCAGCGGTATTCAGCAGGACGGCATCTCGAGCAGCACCCGGGTCCCCTGCCAGAACGCTCCGGACGACCTGGGCGTTATGAGCTGCGTCTCCGCCGAAGAGATCGTCGATACTCCATCGCTTCACCCCGCATTCCTCGGGGGTGATGACGCTCTGGATGATCTCGCCGTTGCGCACCTCCCACACTGACGAGCTGTCCGTGACAGAGAGCTCGTCAAGACCGTCATGGCCCCGGAAGACCAGCCCCCGGCTCCCCCGCTGAGCCAGCACACCGGCGATGAGCTCAGCCAGGCGCTCCTTGGGGGCGCCGATCGCTGAGGCAACAGGGGCGGCCGGGTTGGTCAGGGGGCCGAGGAGATTGAAGATCGTTGGCACGCCCATCTGGCGGCGCACGGGACCGGCGTGCTTCATAGAGGGGTGGAAAGTCTGGGCGAAGACGAAGGCGAGACCTGCCTGGTCGAACACCTCTGTCACCTCTTCAGGCGTGGCGTCCAGGTGGACGCCGAGAGCCTCGAGGACATCTGCCGAGCCGGACATGGACGACGCCGAGCGGTTGCCGTGCTTGATGACCGGCACACCGCAGGCAGCCGCCACAATCACGGACATCGTGGAGATGTTGACAGTGTTGAGCTGGTCTCCCCCAGTCCCCACGATGTCAAGGGCCTGGGCGGTGATCTGCAGCGGCCGCGCATGAGCACGCATGGAGTCCGCAAAGCCTGCGACTTCGTCCACAGTCTCGCCCTTAGCGGCGAGACCCATGAGAAGGGCGGCCATCTGGGACGGCTCGGCGGAGCCCGTCATGATCGAGTCCATAGCCCATCGCGCTTCCTCCTTGCTGAGAGGACACTGGGCAATGAGCTTGCCGAGGAGGGCCGGCCACGTGCAGGGGGTCTCAGTCGTGTTCACACTCCAAGGCTACAACTACGACACGTAGAAAATCTTTTTGGGCCGTACTCCCCCGAGATCTCAAGGAAGTCGCCGCTTCGACACGGCCTCACACCGTGTTGCATTGCTATTCACAGCAAATTATTAGACATAATGGCAGAGTGACATCTGCGACCAATGCCCCAGCTCCCGCGACACACGCGACTCTCAACCGACCCAACATGGTTTCCGTGGGAACCATGGTCTGGCTCGCTTCAGAGCTCATGTTCTTCGCGGGCCTCTTTGCCATGTACTTCTCCCTCCGAGCAGCTTTGCCCGACATGTGGGCGGTTGAGTCAGAGAAGCTGAATGTTCCGTTCGCCCTGGCGAACACGATCATTCTCGTCTCCAGCTCCGTCACCGCTCAGTTCGGCGTATGGCGTGCCGAGGAGATGCAGCCGCGTCGAACCGCCGGTCTCCTTGCTTTCAAGCACTGGGGAATGAACGAGTGGTTCTACCTCACCTTCGTGTTGGGCGCCATCTTCGTCGGCGTTCAGGCCTTCGAGTTCACGACACTCGTGAACCACGAGAACCTCGCGATCGCGACCAACCAGTACGGCTCCGCTTTCTACATCACGACAGGCTTCCACGGCCTCCACGTGATCGGCGGGCTCATTGCGTTCCTCCTGATCATCGGGCGAGCAAACCTCGCCAAGCGCTTCGGTCAGTTCGAGGCCACCGCCGCCATCGTCGTGTCCTACTACTGGCACTTCGTGGACGTCGTGTGGATCGCGCTCTTCGCCATCATCTACTTCCTCAAGTAGTCTCCAAGACTCCGTGGGATCAATAGTTAGGAAAATTTCGTGAAGTCACGTTCACTGAATCGGCGCCACCCCTTCGCGATTTTCGCGCTGTTGGTGCTTGCACTCGTCTTGACCGGCGGCACGTACGCCTTCGCCACGAAGTCGAATGAGGCTCAGGCCGAGACGACCACAGCGAAAGCGACGGACATCTCCGAGGGGCAGAAGCTGTTCGCAGCCAACTGTGCCACCTGCCACGGTCTTCAGGCCCAGGGAACGGCCTCAGGTCCGTCTCTCATCGGCGTTGGCGCTGCCTCTGTGGACTTCCAGGTAGGTTCCGGTCGCATGCCCATGCAGATGCAGGGCCCGCAGGCCATGCGGAAGCCGCCGCAGTTCGACGAGAAGCAGATCTCTCAGCTGGGCGCGTACGTCGCATCCCTGGCACCCGGCCCCTCGGTCCCCGATGCGGAGACGCTTGACTACAGCAAGATGACCCCCGAGGACATCGCAGAGGGCGGGCAGATCTTCCGCACCAACTGCGCAATGTGCCACAACGCGGCTGCTGCCGGCGGTGCGCTGACCCGCGGCAAGTTCGCTCCCACTCTTGAGGGCGTCTCTGCAAAGCACATCTACGAGGCAATGGCCACCGGCCCGCAGAACATGCCGGTGTTCTCTGACTCGAACATCACTCCTGAGCAGAAGGCAAAGGTTATTGCCTTCCTCAAGACCAGCGAAGAGCAGGGTTCTCCTGGTGGAGCAAAGCTCGGGTCCCTTGGCCCCGTGGCCGAAGGCCTCTTCATCTGGACTGCTGGACTGGGCCTGATCATCGGCTTCACCATCTGGCTCACTTCCCGCTCGCACTAAATCTTCACCGAGGCCTTCGGGCAAACTCAGAGGAACTCATACAAGTGAAATCTCAACTCGTCAACATGGATTGGAGGAACCGTGAGCTCGCATAAGGAAAGTTCCCATGCGCTGTCGCGCGAAGCAGACACCGCTGACCGCTTCGCGGACCCGGGAATTCCCCCTCACGGTGATCGCGTCACGGATGTCAATCCCGCTGCCGCGAAGCGTGCAGAGCGCCAGGTAGCGCTCCTGTTCGCACTCTCCGTTCTTGGAACCCTGCTGTTCTTCTTCGCCTACTTCTTCATGAAGCCGGGCGCTGAAAACCACGTCGCAGGCGTCCGCACTCAGAATCTCCTCTTGGGGCTGGGCACCGCTTTCGCGATGTTCGGCATCGGTATCGGTATCGTGCACTGGGCCAAGACGCTCATGCCGGATCACGAGATCTCAGAGCTGCGCCATGAGATTCGCCCGGAGGCGGATCGTCAGGAAGCCGCAGCCATCATTGATCAGATTGTGAACGAGTCCGGCATCGCTCGCCGTCCGCTCATCCGCAACTCCCTGATCGGCGCAGCAGCTCTGGCTCCGCTTCCGGCCATCGCCATGTTCCGGGACCTTTCCCCGAACATCAATGTGGATGTTCTCCGGCACACTGCTTGGGACAAGGGCGTCAAGCTTGTTCGCGACCCGGATGGCACCCCCATCCGCGCCGCTGACGTTCAGCTCGGCTCGGCTTTCCACGTGATCCCGGAGAACCTGGACGAGCAGGAGCACAAGCTCAACGCAAAAGCCAAGGCCGTTGTTCTCCTCATGCGTCTTGACCCGGCGAAGATGAAGATCTCCCCCGGCCGCGAGAACTGGCACGTCGACGGCATTGTCGCCTACTCCAAGATCTGCACCCACGTTGGCTGCCCGGTTGCTCTCTACGAGCAGCACACGCACCACCTCCTCTGCCCGTGCCACCAGTCGACGTTCGACCTCACGCAGGAATGCAAAGTCGTCTTCGGACCGGCCGGACATGCTCTTCCGCAGCTGCCCATTGAAGTGGACGCAGACGGCTACCTTGTGGCTCAGTCTGACTTCCACGAGCCGGTGGGCCCTGCTTACTGGGAACGAGGTTAAGACATGTCGAATACTCCCAATGATTCGTACGTGCCGGCCACAAAGCTCGGCAACATCGCCAACTTCGTCGATTCCCGCGTGGGCGGTTCGGCCATGGTCAAGGAATTCGGTCGCAAGATCTTCCCTGACCACTGGTCATTCATGTTCGGTGAGGTGGCGCTGTACTCCTTCGTCATACTGCTCATGTCGGGCACCTTCCTGACCTTCTTCTTCGACCCCTCGATGGCGGAGACCCACTACACCGGGTCCTTCGTCCAGCTCAAGGGCGTTGAGATGTCGGTGGCTTACCACTCCTCCCTGGATATCTCCTTCGATATCCGCGGCGGTCTCTTCATGCGCCAGGTCCACCACTGGGCTGCACTGATGTTCGTGGCCTCGGTGGCGGTCCATATGCTCCGCGTGTTCTTCACGGGCGCCTTCCGTCGTCCGCGTGAGCTCAACTGGGTCGTCGGCGGCGTGCTCCTCGTGCTCTCGATGGCTGCAGGCTTCACCGGCTACTCCCTCCCCGATGATCTGCTCTCCGGTAACGGCCTGCGCATCATCGACGGTGTGATCAAGTCGATCCCGATCGTCGGCACCTACATCTCGCTCTTCCTCTTCGGCGGCGAGTTCCCCGGCACCGACATCATCGGTCGTCTGTACGTGCTGCACATTCTCCTCATCCCGGCCATTATCCTGCTCATGATTGTCATCCACCTCTTCATGGTGGTTGTCCACAAGCACACGCAGTACCCCGGCCCGGGACGCACCAATGAGAACGTTGTCGGCTTCCCCGTGGGCCCTGTCTACGCGGCGAAGGCTGGCGGCTTCTTCTTCATCGTGTTCGGCATCATCGCCATCATCTCTGGTCTCTTCACGATCAACCCGATCTGGAACTACGGACCCTACGATCCCTCACCGGTTTCCGCAGGCACCCAGCCTGACTGGTACATCGGCTGGGTTGACGGCGCTCTTCGCCTCATGCCGGGTGTCCTCGGCAACTTCAGCTTCGAGTGGAACATTCCCATGCCGTGGGGCAAGAACACCCTCGTGCTGAACGTGCTGCTCCCGGCCCTCGGTCCGGCACTGGGTCTTCTGGGCATCATGTTCACCTGGCCGTGGATCGAGCGCTGGGTCACCAAGGACAACCGCGAGCATCACATCCTGGATCGCCCGCGCAACGCCCCGTTCCGCACGGCCGTTGGTGTCGCTGGATTCGTCTTCTACTGCACCCTGTGGGCCGCAGCCAGCTCCGACCTCATTGCCACGCACTTCCACGTGTCGCTCAATGACGTCACCTACTGGCTCCGCACCCTGTTCTTCGTCGGCCCGATCCTCGGTTTCGTGATCACCCAGCGCATCTGCCTTTCGCTGCAGCGCAAGGATCGTGAAATCGTTCTTCACGGCCGCGAGACGGGTCGCATTGTGCGACTCCCCCACGGCGAGTACCAGGAAATGCACGAAAGCCTGGATCCCTACAAGCGCCACCGCCTGGTGAACTTCAACTCCTACGAAGTCATCCCGGCAACCCCGGATATCGATGGAAATGTCTCCGCCAAGGAGAAGCTGCGCGGCCGCCTGTCACGCCTCTTCTTCGAGGATCGCGTTCTCCCCGTGACCCCGGCAGAGCTTGAAGCAGCGCACGGACACCACACGGAGTCCGTGGAAGCCTCTGGCTCCCACAAGGCAATCGGTCACTAGCTGATCCTGCCGAAGACTGAAGGCCCGCACCAGAATTGGTGCGGGCCTTCTTCATATCCCCCTGGCCTCTGTCTGCAACCAGTCAAATGACCCCGCGCTGGGTGACGAACTGATTCCTCCATGCTTTGAGAAGATCTTCTCCCGTGGCCCGGTCGAAGCCCGATCATCAGTCAGCAGGGGTCCGCAGAAGAGTCGATGTCTCCCAGGTGTGTTCAAAACGACGTGAGCATTGCTCACATGGCTGCAGCTACACGGCAAAGCCTTCACGTCGCTCTCAACGGCTGTTGACATACATCCCGAACCTCGAAGAGCGATGGGGCTTCCCCAGAGCTGATTCGATCACGAGATCTGCAGGTTCTATGAGTGCAGCGCCGTGTCCGCAGCTGTCACTCGCCATTCATGGAAGGTGACTTCAAAGCCTGCCTCTGTCGGAGCGGCAGCATACGGCCCAGCAGAGACAGGCATGTCTGGCGAAAATGGGGCGACGCGAACGAGTTCAAGACGCTCCCCCACGAGACCTGCTCGAATGGTCAGCGACTCGCCAGACCAACTCGCACGGACCAGGAGACGAGCGTTGTTCCACTGAGGGTGCGGGGCAGATGACCAATCAGACCTGCCCTGAGTTACGACTGCTCCTGCGTGTGTCTGGTTGTCTGCGTATTCAAGCCCGGCCTTTATCCAGTGCTCGTCAGAGGCCCTCATGAATATTCCTGCCTGGTCGAACTGCTCCCGGAGCCGTGCGGTGAGCTCTACTTCAACTGCTGTCCCCGGAACAAGAGGCGCCAAGAGTGCATGCTCACTCGCAGCCACGAAACCATAGGAGGTGTGTCGCCACGCGTCGCTCCCCTTCTTGGCGGTGACGGCCAGACCAGTCCCCTGCCGTTCAGCCTTTGCCGGAGCGTTTGTCCAGTGACCGGCGGACCAGTCCATTGCGTGAGTTTCTGTCAACATCAGTCCTCTGGATTGTGATCAAAGAGCCGGGAAATGCTCCCTGGGCAGGGAGAAGCCCTCTCGCCGGCATCAGTCGAATACCTCAAGAGGGCTGATCAAGCAGACTGGGCGCGACGTCGAACTCGAGGGACGTATTGCTTCTGCCCGCTGCGCCGAAGAGGAACGCTGATGGAATATCTGTCCGCGCGATAATAAGAGACGGAGTAGTCCACGAGATCTTCGCGGATATAGGCGCGCCGTTCAACCTTGAGAAGCGGGGATCCCAGGTCTACTCGCAGCTGACGAGAAAGGGTTGCGGTCGCAGCCGTCGCGGAGATCGTGTCTTCACCCCAGTCCATTTGCAGCCCGTATTCGTCGGACAGGACGCGGTAGAGAGAGACGGGCGCCGGCCGCTTGAGAAGCCCAGGAACGAGCTTTGAGGGGATGAAGTTCTCATCGACCGTCATCGGCTCTCCATCGGCCAGGAGAAGGCGTTTGACGCGAATGAGAGGCGCCCCAGCCCTGAGACCCATTTCGTGTGCCAGCGCCACAGGGGCCGGAACCTGGTCGAAGGCGAGAAGCTCTGCGGCAGGCTCCATTCCGCGGCGCCTCATTTCTTCGGAGTAACCGGTGAGCTTGGCCTGCAGGCTGGTTTTCTCCGGGGCCACGAAGGTTCCCTTGCCAACGATGCGAAGAAGACGCCCCTCGTCCACAAGGGCATCGATCCCCTTGCGGAGGGTCATTCGAGCCACTCCAAGGTCTTCAGCGAGCTGACGCTCCGATGGAAGTGCGATATCTGTGGCTTGCCCCATCTCTTCGATGAGTTTCAGGAGATGAGCACGGACAAGCTCGCCCTTGCTGGGGCTGCCACCAGATTCGATCATAGTTTCAGTGTAAGCATGACGAGATGAATGAGAGCGAAACCTCGGGAGACAACAGTATGTCTCCTGCGCGTCCCTCCCGAGGTGAAGACAGAGACGAAGGGCCCGGTCGGAATAAACCGACCGAGCCCTTCGCGTCTTCAAGGATCAGACGAGCCATCAGGCTTGTCAGATGAACTGCCTAGTGGGCGTGATCACCACGGCTGTATTCGTAGACCCAGCCGATGATGGCGACGACGCCGACCCCAGCTGCGATGAAGAAGACCCACCAGCCGACAGCCAGCCCGAGGAATGCCCCTGCGGCCGACAGACCGAGTGCCAGCGGCCACCAGGACCAGGGGCTGAACAGACCCTGCTCACCGGAGCCTTCGTGGATCTCAGCATCCAGGCGATCCTCAGGGCGACCGCCCTCAAGGTGACGGGCGTTGGAGGCGAGGTAGTAGCCGATCATCGCGGTCATGAGACCGGTCACGGGGATGGCCAGAAAGCCGACCCACTCCTTCCACTCGACCATGAACCCGTAGACGACACCGATGACGATGAAGAACGGGAACATGAACAGGAAGATCCGAGATTCAATCTTCATGGATTAGCCCTCCTGGCGATCGCCGGTGTGCTGCGTCACCGGAATGAGCTCCGGGTGGTGCAGGTCGAGTGCCGGACGCTCCGAGCGGATGCGCGGCAGGGACGTGAAGTTGTGACGCGGGGGCGGGCACGAAGTGGCCCACTCGAGCGATGCGCCAAAGCCCCAGGGATCGTCAACCTCAACCTTTTCACCGTTCTTGGCGGTCTTCCAGACGTTCACGAAGAACGGGATGAGGGAGATGCCGAGCAGGAACGAGGAGTAGGTGGAGATCTGGTTCATCCCGGTGAAGGCATCTTCCGGGAGGTAGTCAGCGTAGCGACGAGGCATGCCCATGACGCCCAGCCAGTGCTGGACAAGGAAGGTGCCGTGGAAGCCGATGAACAGCAGCCAGAAGTGGATCTTGCCCAGGCGCTCGTTGAGCATCTTGCCGGTGAACTTAGGCCACCAGAAGTAGAAGCCGGCGAACATCGCGAAGACCACAGTTCCGAAGATCACGTAGTGGAAGTGCGCCACCACGAAGTAGGTGTCAGAGAGGTGGTAATCGAGAGGAGGCGAAGAGAGGATGATGCCCGTGAGACCGCCGAAGAGGAAGGTCACGAGGAAGCCGAGGCTCCAGAGCATCGGGTTCTCGAAGGTGATGGACCCGCGCCACATGGTGCCGATCCAGTTGAAGAACTTCACACCCGTCGGAACCGCGATGAGCATCGTCATGAAGGAGAAGAACGGGAGCATAACCGCGCCGGTGACGTACATGTGGTGAGCCCACACAGTCACGGAGAGAGCGGCGATGGCAAGCGTCGCATAGACAAGACCCTTGTAGCCGAAGATCGGCTTGCGGGAGAAGACCGGGAAGATCTCAGACACGATGCCGAAGAACGGCAGGGCGATGATGTACACCTCGGGGTGGCCGAAGAACCAGAACAGGTGCTGCCAGAGAATGGCGCCCCCCGACTCCGGGTCGAAGATGTGGCCGCCGAAGCGACGATCCATGCCGAGTGCGAACAGAGCAGCCGCAAGCGGAGGGAACGCCATGAGGATCAGGATGGAGGTCACGAGGACGTTCCAGGTGAAGATCGGCATGCGCCACATCGTCATGCCCGGAGCGCGCATGCAGATGATCGTCGTGATGAAGTTGACGCCGCCCATGATCGTGCCGAAGCCGCCGAGGGCCAGGCCGAAGACCCAGAGGTCACCGCCGAGACCCGGCGAGTACGTGGTGCTGGAGAGCGGAGCGTAGGCGAACCAGCCGAAGGAGGCTGCACCCTGCGGGGCGATGAAGCCAGCGCAGGCGATGAGCGAGCCGAGGAGGAAGAACCAGAAGGCCAGAGCGTTCAGTCGCGGGAAGGCGACGTCCGGTGCGCCGATCTGAAGGGGAACGATGACGTTGGCGAAGCCAGCGAACAGCGGGGTCGCGAACATGAGCAGCATGATCGTGCCGTGCATCGTGAACAGCTGGTTGTACTGCTCTTTCGTCTGGAGAATCTGCATGCCGGGCTCGAAGAGCTCGAGACGGATGAGCAGCGCCATGACGCCGCCGAAGCAGAAGAAGATGAAAGACGCGATGAGGTACATGTACCCGATGGTCTTGTGGTCAGTAGACGTGATCCAGTTGACGAAGATCCGTCCCTTGGACTTGGGCACCACCCGCGGGGCTTCAACTGCCCCGGAGTGAGCCGTGTATTCGTACGTTGTCATGCGAAGATCACCTAGTTTGCATTCGTGGTCGTCGGCTTGCGGTTGTAGTCGTTACCGACCTCACCCTTGGGCAGTTCCTTGATCTTCGCGTTGAACTGATCCTCGGGGAGGACGACAACGTTGAAGAGCATTTCGGAGTGGTACTCACCGCAGAGCTCGGCGCACTTACCCTGGTAGGTGCCGGCCTTCTGTGGGGTGAGGGTCATGTAGTTCGTGTGACCCGGGATCATGTCGCGCTTCTGGAGGAACTGCGGAATCCAGAAGGAGTGGATGACGTCGCGGGCCTCGAGCTGGAACTCCACGGTCTTGCCCTCAGGGAGGTAGAGGGTGGGGAGAGTCTTCTCCACGCCCGTCTCACCCTTGGTGGAGAGGTGCGCCTGGACGCCCTGGTAGTAGTGCTTCTCACCCTTGACGTCGTAGTTGAAGTCCCACGACCACTGCTTGCCGTAGACCTTCACCTTGACATCAGGGTTGGCCACAGGAGCGTCAATGGAGCGCTGGGTCTTGTCCGTGTAGAAGAAGAGCACCAGGACCATGAACAGCGGGAGGGCCGTGTAGAGAATCTCCAACGGGAGGTTGTAGGAGATCTGGCGGGGGTAGCCCACCTCTCCCTTGCGGCGGCGATAGGCGATGAGGCACCAGAGAAGCAGGCCCCACGTGATCAGCCCGACGGCGAGAGCAGCGATCCAGGAGTTCACCCAGAGTGCGGTAATCGAATCGGAGTGGTTGGTGATGCCTTCCTTGCCTGGCATCCAGCCGCGCTTGGCCTCTTCGCTGCAGCCTGACAGCGTCAGTGCCACGAGAGGAAGCACAGCCGCACCCTTAAGGAGCTTGCGGCCTCCGCGCCCCGTACGTTCTTGCGAACCCACGTAACGGCCCTTTCTGTTGAAGTTCCCGCTGTCATTCGGGGAGTTTGCTCCTCCGCCGACGTCAACGAGTGAAAGTCACAGGACTTTCACGGTTTATTACTACTCATCGTAGAGCTTACCTCTTCAGGACGCCTATTCGGGGCAGCGGATATTTTGGAGACGGCGTGTTTCGCCGTCATCGGAGAGGCGTGGACACAGAAGCGGCGCCGCCCTGAGAACAGGACGACGCCGCTCTGCAGCCAGGGGGTCACTCCCCCGGGACGGAACGCCTAGTGGAAGGAGTCGCCGCAGGCGCAGGAGCCTTCGGCGTTGGGGTTGTCGATCGTGAACCCCTGCTTCGAGATCGTGTCCTCGAAGTCAATGGTGGCGCCGGAGAGGTAGGGGACGCTCATCTTGTCGACGACGACCTCGACGCCGTTGAAATCGCGCACGGCATCCCCCTCGAGCAGGCGCTCGTCGAAGTACAGCTGGTAGATCAGGCCGGAGCAGCCGCCGGGCTGCACGGCGACGCGCAGGCGCAGGTCCTGGCGTCCCTCCTGCTCGAGAAGGCTGCGCACCTTGTCCGCGGCGACGTCGGTCAGGCCGACCTCGTGGGTAGCGGTCTCAGTCTGGTCATTCACCTGGGTTGTCATGGCAAACCCCTTCCTCCGCCGATGACGACGGACTGCAGTATTGACTTCGAGTGTATCCACTGCGAGGGCCTGTGGAGGGATTACTCGCTCTCGGCGAAGCCTTCTCCTTCTGCAATGCGGGAGAGCATGAGGATCTCGGCGCAGATGGCCTTCTGGAAGTCCCCCAGGTCGAGGGACTCATTGGCCGAGTGCGCCCGGGTGTCCGGGTCCTCGACGCCCGTCACCAGAATCTCCGCGTCGGGGTAGACCTCCGTGAGGTCTGCGATGAAGGGAATGGACCCGCCCATCCCGATCTCCACGGCCTCCGTGCCGAAGGCATCGGTGAGCGAGGCCAGGGCGATCCGCGCGTAGGGCTTGACCGTCTCCGTCTGGAACGGCTGGCCTGCTTCTCCGCGCTCGAAGCGGATCTCCGCCCCGAAGATGTCCAGACCCTCGACATGGGCTCGGAGCGCCTCAAGAGCCTTCTCCGGGTCCTGGCCGGGCGCGATGCGCAGGCTGAGCTTGGCCCTCGCCTCATTGATGAGCGTGTTCGAGGCCGTCTCCACCGACGGCCCGTCCACGCCGATGACCGAGAGGGCCGGCTTGAGCCACAGCCGATCCGTCAGGCTGCCGGTTCCCGCCAGGCGGGAGGTCTCGAGAAGTCCCGCGTCCCGCCGGAAGTCCTCCTCCTGGTAGACAAGGCTGGAGGTGCTCGACGCCGTCTGAAGCCCCTCAATCGCGACATCCCCCTCAGGGGTGTGCAGTGAGGCGATGACCCGCCCGAGCACCGTCAGGGCATCGAGGACAGGCCCGCCGAACATGCCTGAGTGGGAGGCGTGCTCCGCCACGCGCACGGTCACGGTGCCGTCGACCAGACCGCGGAGGGAGGTCGTCAGCGCAGGGGTGCCCACCACCCAGTTGCTCGAATCGGCCACGATGATCGCATCGCCCCGCAGCTCGGCCGCATGCTCCTCGAGGAAGGGGCGGAAGGTCGGCGATCCCGCCTCTTCCTCTCCTTCGACAAAGAGCGTGATGCCGAGGGGCAGCGCCCCCTGGAAGTGCTCACGCAGAGCGCGCACGGCAGCCAGGTGGACCATGATCCCCGCCTTGTCGTCGGCGGTGCCCCGGCCGTAGAGGCGCCCGTTCTTCTCCGTGGCCACGAAGGGCTCCGTGTCCCAGAGGGCTCGGTCCTGGGGAGGCTGGACGTCGTGGTGCGCGTAGAGCAGCACGGTCGGCGCTCCCTCGGGGGCCGGAATGCGGGCGATGACGGCAGGCGCCCCGGTGACGGGCTTCCCCTCGTCTGTCGTCGAGACCCTGTGGATCTCGACCGTCTCGAATCCTGCGGCGCGAGCGAGTTCGGCCACGGCCTCGGCGCTGCGCTCCACATGGCTCTGGTCGAAAGACGGCCAGGCGATGCCGGGGATCGCCACGAGATCCTTCAGCTCCTGGAGCGCCTGGGGGAAGGAGGCCGCGGTGAGCTCGGCGGCCTGATCAGCGGAGAGATGGGAAACAGTTGATTCATTCATGGTTTTCACCCTATCGGGGATCGGTAGAATGGACAGGTGTTTCCACTGAAGAAGTCTGAGAAGTCCGCGCCTGCTGAGGCGACCGAATCGTCCGCCTCTCCCAAGGCCACCCATGGGTCTACCCGGGCCGATCGGGCGTCAGCGCCGGCTGCCGAGCAGACCGAGGCCCGCCCGAACCGCCACCCGCAGGAGAAGAAGGGCGTCCCCACTCCCACGCGCAAGGAGCGCGAGGCAGCGCGCAAGCGCCCCCTCGTCGTGACGGATCCCGCAGAGGCCAAGAAGCGGCGCCGCGCAGAGCAGGCCGCTGCAGCCGAGAAGACGCGTGAGGCCTTCCGCACGGGCGACGACCGCTACCTCCCGCTTCAGCACCGGGGAGAGAACCGCCGGCTCATCCGCAATGTGATCGACGAGCGATTCCGCATCGGCGAGCTGCTCATCTTCCTGGCGATCCCCTATTTCCTCTTCTCCTTCCTCTTTGCGGGCAACCTCCAGCTCTCCCAGATTCTCTCGTACGTGTTCCTGGGGTTCATCGCGATCATGGCCATCGAGATCTTCTTCGTCACCCGCAAGGTGCGCGCCCGCCAGCGCGCTGCAGGCGTGACCGGCCAGCGCAGCGACGTGTTCTACATCTTCCAGCGCATCAGCATGTTCCGCCGTTTCCGGATGCCGGCGGCCGGAGTCTGATGAGCAGCCTCTGGCCTGAAGGCCTCAGGACCCTCTGAGCTTGACCCTCTGAGCTTGACGCAGAAGAAGGGCCTCACCGATCGGTGAGGCCCTTCTTCTGCGTTCAGGGGCTGAGACG
>JAGLBH010000060.1 GCA_018260285.1 Arthrobacter sp.
CGCCGAGCCCGCATCCGACCCGTCCGCTGCGCTCGCCTCCGCTGCCCCCGCACGGGCGGCGTCGGGGCGCCAGGCGGCCGAGGCGTCGTCGTCGTCCGGGACGGGAACCCAGAGCCGATTCCACCGCGCGGTCGCCGCGCAGGAGGCCAAGGCCCAGCGGATCGCCGACCGGTGGGCCGCCCTCGAGGAGAGCGCCGCCCAGGCGCGCCCCGCCGTCGAGGACATCCCGAGCGAAGAGGACGAAGAGCTCGAGTCCTCCTCCATGTACGGCCGGGCGGCCATCGAGAGGATTCTCGGCGGCAGACTCGAAGAAGAACGCGCGATTGAGGGGATGGCATAGCCATGTACGAGGGAGTCATTCAGGACCTCATCGACGAGCTGGGCCGCCTGCCCGGGGTGGGCCCCAAGTCCGCCCAGCGGCTGGCCTTCCACATTCTGGACGCGGAACCGGACGACATGCTGCGCCTCGCAGACGCCATCACCACCGTGAAGAACAAGGTGACGTTCTGCCCTGTCTGCTTCAACATCACCGAGGCGGAGCTGTGCTTCATCTGCGCTGACCCAAAGCGGGAGAATGACAAGATCTGCGTCGTCGAGGAGTCCCGGGACGTCCTCGCGATCGAGCGCACCCGCACGTTCCGCGGCAAGTACCACGTGCTCGGCGGGGCCATCAACCCGATCGGCGGGGTGGGCCCGGATCAGCTGCACATCCGCGAGCTGCTGACCCGCCTGTCCGATGACCGCATCGACGAGGTCATCCTCGCCATGGACCCCAACCTCGAAGGCGAGGCGACCTCCACGTACCTCGCCCGCCTCATGTCCACGCTGGGCATCCGGGTCTCGCGCCTCGCGTCCGGCCTGCCCGTCGGCGGCGACCTCGAGTATGCGGACGAGGTCACCCTCGGGCGCGCCTTCGAAGGCCGCCTCACCATCAGCCAATAGCGTCCGACGACGGCGACGCCCGCTCAAATAGCGGAATCTCGCCGGAGAACGGGCGCAGGGTGCCGAAGCGACTCGATACGATAGAAGTTCCATCGGGAGAATTGAAGGAACCAGTGTGAGCCTCATCGTCCAGAAATTCGGCGGTTCATCCGTGGCGGATGCAGCCGGGGTCATGCGAGTGGCCCGGCGCGTCGTCGCCACCTCCCAGGCGGGCCATGACGTGGTTGTGGTCGTCTCCGCCATGGGAGACTCCACCGATGAGCTGCTCGACCTCGCCGCCCAGATCACCCAGGACGCCCCGGCCCGCGAGATGGACATGCTCCTCTCCGCCGGCGAGCGCATCTCCATGAGCCTTCTGGCCATGGCCATCCACGCCCTCGGAGCCGAGGCGCAGTCCTTCACCGGCTCCCAGGCGGGCCTGCTGACCGATGCCCTCCACGGCAAGGCCCGCATCGTCGAGGTCTCGCCCCACCGCATCCGCAGCTCCCTGGACCAGGGCAAGATCGCCATCGTCGCCGGATTCCAGGGGATGAGCACCCAGAGCAACGAGATCACCACCCTGGGCCGCGGCGGCTCGGACACGACGGCGGTGGCCCTCGCGGCCTCCCTCAACGCGGATGTCTGCGAGATCTACACGGATGTGGACGGCATCTACTCGGCCGATCCGCGCGTGGTCCCCTCCGCCCACAAGATCGACCGGATCTCGAGCGAAGAGATGCTCGAGCTCGCCGCCTCCGGGGCCAAGGTGCTCCACCTCCGCAGCGTCGAGTACGCGCGGCGCTTCGGCGTCCCGCTCCACGTCCGGTCCAGCTTCTCTGACCTCGAGGGCACGTGGGTCATCCCGAGCCCTGAAGACACGATCACTTTCGATAAGGGAGAACCCTTGGAACAGCCCATCATCTCCGGCGTGGCCCATGACCGCTCGGAAGCCAAGGTGACCGTCGTCGGCGTCCCGGACATCCCCGGCAAGGCCGCGCAGATCTTCGGGATCATCGCCAAGGCCCAGGCGAACATCGACATGATCGTGCAGAACGTCTCCACGAAGGGCTCGGGCAAGACGGACATCTCCTTCACCGTCCCGATCGTCGAGGGCAAGGCCGCGATGGACGCCCTCTCCGCCGCGCAGGACGAGGTCGGCTTCGAGGGGATCGACTACGACGAGCACATCGGCAAGCTCTCCCTCGTGGGCGCCGGCATGCGCTCCAACCCGGGCGTCTCCTTCACGTTCTTCGAGGCGCTCCACGCGGCAGGGGTCAACGTGGACATGATCTCCACGTCGGAGATCCGCATCTCGATCGTGACCCACGCGGACAAGCTGGACAAGGCCGTCCGCGCCGTCCACACCGCCTTCGGCCTGGACTCCCAGGTGGAGGCCACGGTCTACGGCGGCACGGGCCGCTGACCCCGGGCAGACAGACCCCGAAAAACAGCGGACCGGCTGAGATCGCCTCTCAGCCGGTCCGCGGTGTTTGTGGATCCTGTGTTTCCGGGTCCTGTGGTTCGGGATCTTGCGTTTCGGGGCCTGCCCCGTCAGTGCTCCTTCGGCACGAGGTACGTGCTGCCGTCCGGGCGCGTCACCGTCTCGTAGGCCGCGGCGGTCTCTGCCTGCATGGCCGCGAGGGACTCCTGGTTGGCCTTCGTCATCTCGTGGTCCCGGGAGCTGGACTGAGCCGGGCCGAAAATGGCGCGGAGCTTGTCCGTGGCGGCCATGAACTTCTGGACGAAGGTGCGGTCATCTGAGCGTGGAGCATCGGTGGTCATGCTTCGATTCTAGGGGAGGCGGCCCCCTGCTCGCCTAAGATGAAGAGACCCGTCCCCTCCTGCCGAAAGGTCCCCCTCCCGTGCCCCTCGCCCTCATCGACGACGACGCCGCGGCCGCCCGGGCATCAGCCCATGCAGCCGCCGTGGACGCCTACGCGGGGCCCTTTCTCAAGCGCCGACACGAGGGGAAGAAGCACCCGGTGGAGGACTTCCTCTTCACCTACTACACCCTGACGCCGGGCCAGCTGCGGCGGTGGCATCCCGGGGCCGGGGCCGCGCTCACGGGGAACGCCGCCGAGGAGCGCCTGGGCTGGAAGTTCTACCGGCCGCTCACGGAGGAGGAGCGCCTTGCCGTGGGCCGCCAGCGGGGGAAGCCCCTTGCACCGGACGAGCCTGCGGCGACGATGGACGCGGAGGCCTTCATGGCCAAGCGGGGCAGCGCCGTCGACTTCGCGGAGATGATTCTCTCCCGCACGCTCGCGCGGCCGGGGCGGCTCGGGTGCTTCGGGCTCCACGAGTGGGCCATGGCCTACCGGTCTGAGCTCAACGGGCATCGCCACGAGTACCTCGAGCTGCGTCTTGGGGCGGAGGGCACGGACGGCGTCGTCGAAAGCTCCAGGATCTCCTGCACGCACTTCGACGCCTTCAGGTTCTACCAGCCGCAGGCCGTGCCGCTCAACGAGTTCCAGCCGACGCGCGAGACGCAGCGGGACCTCGAGCAGCCGGGGTGCCTCCACGCGAACATGGACGTGTACAAGTGGGCGTACAAGCTCGTGCCGCTGCTGCCGAGCGAGCTGGTCTTCGAGGCGTTCGAGCTCGCGTACCGCATCCGCGCCATGGACATGCAGGCGGCTCCCTACGACCTGGAGGCGTGGGGGTACGAGCCCCTCCGCATCGAGACCCCGGCCGGGCGGGCCGAGTACGTCCGCCGCCAGCAGGCCTTCATGACGCAGGCCCAGGGGCTGCGCGAGCGAGTGCTCGCGGAGCTCAAGGCAGCGCGGGGCAGCGCGGGGCACCGAAGCCCCGCCACGACTTGAGGCAGGTGTCTTGACGCCCGGTCATCGTCCGACCCTGTCAGCGGACGGGGTTCGCTTTCAGGGGCAAGGCCGTTGTTGAGTCGGCGTCTGCGCCGCGGGCGCAGGAAAACGTGGAACTTCCTGGACCAGAAGCACAGGCAGGTCCTGTCGCCGGGCTTGGAATTCCCAAAAGTTCAGGGCCTGATATGCCGCTCTGAATCAGGTAATGGGTGAGGTCATGGCTGGCTGTGCCGTTTCGGGCACAATACAGTGCGGCCCGGCATGCGCCTATCATCAAGACAGGCACTCTCTCACTTTCTCAAGGGACTTTCTCATGGTTGCACGACGTACTCTGTTAGGGGCCGGCACGCTCGCTGCAGCTCTGAGCCTGGCCACGGGCAGCGCTGCTCACGCCGCCCCCATCTACCCAAGCCCGTATAAAGTCACGCTTTACTCCGATCCTGCAACGTTTCCAGCCTCCAGCGGCCGCACCCGACTGGCCTTTACTTCTGTGGACGGCGTGCCCGTGCTTTCCTGGGCGCAACAGCGCCAGTTTTTCACGACAGAGATCATGAAGAGTTCCATAGGGCAGCCGAACAATCCCGGGACAACGACTAACCTGGGGCAGATGAACCCCTCCCAAATCGGAGTGCATACGGACGCATCTCGTATTGAGTTTGTGATCGATCGCGGGCCCCGAAACGACGTCGCAGAGATTGTGCTGGTCAACGGTGCGCCGACAGACTACTTCCCGGCAAGCTTCCCATCGGGCAGCTCATCGACGCTGGCAATGGTGTCCGTTGACCTTCCTGCAGGCAGTGGTTCGTGCACCGTCGAGCTCATCGGACGCAACTCACTCTACGAGATTCGTCTGTTGGGCCAGTCTTTTGTGAATCCGTACAACAGGGGCATGAAGACCGGTGTCGTGAATGTCCTCGGACTCGGAGACTCCTGGTGCGATGGCACAGACCAGGCACCCGTGAATGTGGGGCGTCTGCTGCGCATGGACTCCCGGCTGTGCGTGAAGCTGGATGCCAAGGGAGGAACTGGGTATGTCGCCTCCAGCGAGCTCGGCCCGAATTTCGCGACTGACAGTCGGCTGATGCCTCTGTCCCAGAACACCGCTGATGTAGCCTTGCTCTTCGGCTCCATCAATGACAATCTCCCCTGGCCCAAGACCGCGGCGGACTGGGGCGCCTGGGATGCCAGGCTGAGTGCGATGGTGGCTAACGGACAGAAGATCATCGACCGGGTGAAGGCAACCAATCCCTCGATCAAGTTCTTCCTGACCGGCAGCCAGAAGTGGTATTCCGGGTTCTATCCGCTGGCGAATGAAGCAGCCCAGATTCTGTGTGCCCGGAATAAGAACTGCTACTACGGTGATATGACCAGCGTGCTGAACCCAGGTACTGGCACCGGAACTCCTCTCACTCTGACCGGGGCTGTGGTTCCTGCGGGTGTCAGCATCCCTCCGTCATGGGATTCAGACCCCTGGCATCCTTCTCCCCAGGGTGCGCGCGATGTGGCATCGTGGCTGGCAGACCAGCTGATTACAGTGGCCCGCAAACCGCTCAGCTGAGTTGGCTGGGTGTCGGACCGAGAGGCGCCTGTTGGTACCGGATACCGCAGAGACAGTATCCCGAGGGAATCACCCTTCCCGATGAGGATTTTCCACTTTGCCGACACCCCTGAGATCACTCTGCCGCTCAGTCAACGACGTATTGTGTTGATGAGTCAGGAGCCAAGGGGTCAAATGGCCAGTTCTTTGTTACCGCCGCTGTTCAAACGACCGATCCAGACGCTCTCTCGCGAATGGTCCTGGAGGTCAGAGATAGAAATCAGTTCAAGAAAGCAGATGAGCTGAAGTTCTCAGGACTGAGCAAGAGGTCGTTGCCAGTCTTGAAGGAAGTCTTAGAGGGAGCTGTCAGGCTCGGAACCACGTTTGGAATTTTTGTCCTGGACAGACGACATTGTGATCCTTCGTGACTTACTGAATCGCCCGGGGCATAGCAGCGAGCCTGATCTGCCGGGAGTGCTGCACGGATAGGTGACAGGCTGCAGTCACCCCGTTCGTGCGAGGGTCGTGGCCATTCCAGGTGGCGATCGCGATCCGCTGCCCACGAGTTGTCCGGGAGCGGCCATCAAGGACCTTCTTCTGCACAAGTCCCTCTAGGCAGAAAGATTTCTTCACTGATGAGTCTCGACAAGCTCCTCCACCCAGGAGCCTCCCTCTTGTCAATGCCGAGGTGTGACCCATGTCCCGGCCGAAGACGCTTAAGGCATCACTGACACGAGTTTCGGCCACACAATCACCGCGTTCTGAAGCACACCAGCCCGGTAGTGGATCGAGAACTTCTCTGATCCAGTCGTCCAAGCCCCGCCACGACTTGAGGCAGGCGTCTTGGCGCCCGGTCATCGTCCGACCCTTGTCAGCGGCCGCGCTGGGCCCCGGGTCGGCTCCGCAGAAACCGTGGCGCATGCGGTGGCTCTGCTGGCCCGCAAGCTCAGGGATGACCTTGATGCCACGGGTGCGCAGATGGGTGCGGATCGCCCGCGATGAGCACTCCATATAGCCCATAACCGCCTCGGGGCGAGTCTGGAGCCGGGCCACGCGCCAATGCCCAGCTCCACCCCGTCTGCCAGGGCCCGTAAGCCTCAGGCAGATCCCGCTGCGACATCCCGCACCGGCAGCGGCCGACGATCGCTGAGACAATCGTCAGGGCTGGGGCATGGAAGCGCATATGGTCACATGGGCCTGCCTTCCAGGGTGTCTGCCGTCCCTGGGTTCATGGTCAGACACGCCCTAGTCCTCGTTGAAGCGGGCCAGAAGGCGGTGGAAGGTCTCCACCTCGTCCGTGGTCCACCCGTCCACACGACGAGCGATCGTCTCCAGGCGCACCCTGTCGATGCGGGCCAGCACCGAACGGCCGCTCTCCGTGATGTGCAGGGCCTGGGCGCGGCGCTCCCCCTCAATGCCCTCTCGGTATATGTGGCCCCGGCTCTCGAGTGAGCTGATGTGCCGGCTGGCCGTGGACTTGTCGATGCCGAGCTCGGCGGCGATGTCGCCCGCGGTCACGCAGTCGCCGCGGCCCACCATGTTGAGCAGGACGGACTCGGAGAAGGTGACCTCGGGAATCTTGTCATTCCACTCTCGCCGAATCCGGCCGGTGAATCGGCGCAGCTCCGTGAGAACGTCGAGCAGCCGAGCCTCGCGGCTCTCCGGGGGAAAGCTCATGAGTCCGAGCGGGCTGCGGCGTCGTCGTTCAGACGCTCGGCCAGCACGCGCTGGTCCCGCACGGCCCGGGCGGCCAGCAGCCCCAGGCCGGCGAAGACCGCGCCGCCGAGGATCGCCAGGACGGCCGAGGCCTGGTCCGCGCCGCGCGTGTAGGGAGGCTTGGCCATCACCAGGCGTCCTCGGCCAGAAGGAGGTCTTCGTCGTACAGACCGAAATCATCGTCGTCGAGCTCGTCCCCCACGTAGTGCCAGAGGCCGTCGATCCTCTCGAAGTAGGCGCGCTCGTGGAGCTCGCCGCGCTCGCCGTCCGCAGTGATGTAGACGGCGCGGAACTCGACCACGCCGTCGTCGTCGCCCTCCTGGCCGCGGACCGTGTCGATGACGACGAGGCCGCGCCAGCGGATGCCGGGATCCTCGTCGAAGTGCACCCCGTCCTCTCGGGTGTCTGGGTGCCAGGTGGCGTTGAGGAAGTCGTCGTCGCGGCGGACGTAGGCGTCATACCGCGCCCGCATGAGGGCCTCGGCGGTGGTCAGGCTCGCGTGGAGCTCGTGCGTCTCGGCGGTCATCAGTGCCAGAACATCCGGATGAGCACGAGAATCCACAGGAGGTTGAAGACCCCGGCGGACGCGTGCAGCTTGCCGAACTGGCGCTTGCGCTCCTGGAGCGGCACCTCGAGCGTGCGCTGCTGGAGGGGAAGAACCCAGAAGAGCAGGACGACGATGGCCACGGCGACGAGGACCAGCGACTCCCAGATCCAGCGGTTGAAGTTGCCCCCGGCCAGGGCTGCGGAGAAGCCGAAGAGCGGCACGAGGACGGAGACCATGCCGTAGACGCGCGTGATGCGGACCATGCTCGCGGCGGCACCGTCGGCGCCGTCGCGGGCCAGGCGGGGGAACATCGAGGTGCAGACAGCCAGCGGTCCGAAGGACAGAATGGCCGCGAGAACGTGGGCGAAGACGAAGAACGTGTCAGACAAAGAGGGACTCCTCAGGGCGTGGGGCTAACCGTACTCCCATCTTCCCCGGAAAAGCGCCCGGATGCACGTTCGATCTGCGCCGTCCTTGCACTCTTAGAGTGTCCAAGCCCCCCGGTAGACTCTTAACCACTACGCCACACCGCTGGACACCTCACTGCTAGGAGCACCCCATGGCCCGGATCGTCGTCGATGTTATGCCGAAGCCCGAAATTCTCGACCCCCAAGGCAAGGCCATCGCCTCGGCCCTCCCCCGCCTCGGCCTCACGGACTTCACGCTCGTCCGCCAGGGCAAGCGCTTTGAGCTGACGGTTGACGGAGAGGTCACCGAGGCCCACCTCGAGGCAGCCCGCAAGGCCGCCGAGGAGCTCCTCGCCAACACGGTCATCGAAGAGGTCGTGCGCGTCGAAGCTCTCCCCGAGGAGGCCTGAGCCATGACAGCTGCTGCCTCTGAGCTCCCCCTCGTCGGGACACACTCCGCCCCCGCAGGCCAGGACCTGAGCGGGGCCGTCGTCGGCGTCGTCACTCTGCCGGGAACGCTGGACGACCGGGACGCCGCGCGCGCCGTCCGCCTCGCCGGCGGCACCGCCGTCTCCCTGTGGCACAAGGACACGGTCCTCAAGGACGTGGACGCAGTCATCATCCCCGGCGGATTCTCCTACGGCGACTACCTCCGCGCCGGCGCGATCTCCAGCTTCGCCCCCATGGTGGAGACCATCGTCAAGGAGGCCTCCTCCTCGGCCGCGCTGCCGGTGCTCGGCATCTGCAACGGCTTCCAGATCCTCACGGAGACCCACCTCCTCCCGGGCTCGATGATCAAGAACGACCACCTCAAGTTCATCTGCCGGGACCAGCGCCTGCGGGTCGAGCGGACGGACACCCCATGGACCTCTTCGCTGGAGCAGGGCTCGGAGATCGTCGTGCCCCTCAAGAACCAGGACGGCCAGTACGTGGCGGACGACGCCACCCTCGAGGAGCTGGAGAAGTCCGGCCGCGTCGTCTTCCGCTACGTGGGCTTCAACCCGAACGGCTCGCGCAATGACATCGCCGGCATCTCCAACGAGCGCGGCAACGTCGTCGGCCTCATGCCCCACCCGGAGCATGCGGTGGAGGCGGGG
>JAGLBH010000061.1 GCA_018260285.1 Arthrobacter sp.
AGGCGCGGCTTCTCGTTGCCCGGCTGAGCCTGGGCGGTGATCGTGCCGACCTCCACGTGGCCGAAACCGAGATCGGCGAGGGCGCTCACGCCGGCGCCGAGCTTGTCGAAGCCGGCGGCGAGGCCGAAGGGGGACGGGAAGTCGAGGCCCATGGCCTGAGTCCTGAGGCTCGGGGCAGGAGCGGTCATTCTCCGCAGAGCACGGCTGGCTCCCGTCTGCTCGGCCAGGCGGATGAGCCTGAAGCCGACCTCGTGGGCTCGTTCGGGATCCATCCCGGAGAAGACTGCTCGGAAGAAGACTGGGTAGATTTTCACGTCTCCAGCCTACTGAACCCTGCTGGTGCCCGCGGACTCGGCTGCTCCGGCCACTCGGTCCACCGCTCCCCCGTACCGACGGTCGCGGCGGGCGTATGTCTCCACGGCGCGCCACAGAGTGAGGCGGTCCACGTCCGGCCACAGCTCGTCCAGGAAGACGAACTCGGCGTAGGTGGACTGCCAGGGCATGAAGTTCGAGGTGCGCTGCTCCCCCGAGGTCCTCAGAAAGAGGTCCACATCCGGCAGATCCGGTGCGTAGAGGCTCCTCTGAAGGGTGGACTCCCGGACGGCGCCCGGGGTCAGGCGGCCTGCCGCGACCTCGGCGGCGATGCGGTTGACGGCGTCGACGATCTCGGCCCGCCCCCCGTAGTTGACGCACATGTTCAGCGTGCAGGTGCTGTTGCCCTCTGTCAAGGCCTCTGCGGCCTTGAGCTCCTTGATGACGGACTTCCACAGGCGAGGCTCGCGCCCCGACCAGCGAATCCGCACCCCCCACTCGTTGAGCACATGGCTGCGCTTCTTGACGACATCCCTCGAGAACCCCATGAGAAAGCGGACCTCCTCCGGGGAACGCTTCCAGTTCTCCGTGGAGAAGGCATAGACCGAGACATGCTTGATGCCCAGCTCGACGGCGCCTGCCATGACCTCCATGAGCGCGGCCTCCCCCGCCTTGTGGCCCTCGGTGCGGGGAAGGCCTCGCTGGTTGGCCCATCGTCCGTTGCCGTCCATGACGATCGCCACGTGCTCGGGGATGAAGGCTGAGGGGATGCGCGGCGGCCGCTGTCCCGACGGGTGAGCGGGCGGCGGAACGGGGAGTGAGGAGTTCATGGAAGCCGTTCGAATCGTGTGAGAGAGGACAGGGTCTTTTCCAGGTGCCAGCCGAGGTAGGAGCGAGTCAGCGCATGCGCCTGGCGGCGCGCCTGCTCAGAGGACGCGAGGACCCCGGGCCAGTCACCTGATTTTAGCGAGGCCAGAAGCTCCCGGGTGCCAGGCTTGAGGATGACCGCCCCCGGGATTCTCGTCTGAGGCGTGCAGAGCACCCCTCCGTGGGCGGGGCTGAAGCTGGAGAGCGACGACGTCTCCCCCGTCAGGGCGCAGGCGTCCACGGCCATGTCCCAGCCCGCCAGGGCGAGCGCCCGGAGCGCGAACGCGTCGAACACCTGCTGGGGAGGGTAGGCCTGGCGCGCCATCGCCGCGAAGGCGCCGATAGTCAGGGGGAAGAAGCCCTGGGCGTCCTGAGACTCCGCCAGCATCTCCACGAGCTCCGCGATGGCCGAGGCGTACATGAAGGCATCGAGATCCCGCACGATCGGCACCCCGTAGGAGGCCACGCTCACCGCCTGCGTCACCGTGTGCAGCGAGCGGCCCTCGGCCACCTGGACGTCCGAAAGCATGAACGGCTCGAGGCGCGATCCGAACCGGCTCGTCGTCTTGCGGACGCCCTTGGCCACCGCCCGCACGATGCCGTGGCTCTCCGAGAGGAGAACGAGGATGCGGTCGGCCTCCCCCAGCTGGTAGGTGCGGAGGACGACGACGCGCATCGACTGCGTGCGGGATCTGGCGGAGTTCACACCTTCAGCCTATGCGGCGTTCTCCTCGCGCAGCGCCCGGTTGACAGCCGAGACGAGGGCGTTGAGGGACGCCGTCGTCGTGTTGTCGTGAATCCCGACGCCCCACAGCACGCGGCCGCCCACAGCGCACTCGATGTATGCCGCAGCGCGGGAGTCTCCGCCGGCGCCGAGGGCGTGCTGCACGTAGTCGAGCACGCGGACGTCGAGGCCCTCCTGCTCGAAGATCTTGACGAGGGCGTCCACCGGACCTGTGCCCGAGGAGAGGCGGGTCGAGGTGAAGCCCCGGTCGTCGATCTTGAGCTCGAGAGAGAAGGACTCGTCATTCTGCGTCTGCGTCTTGATGTCGTGGATGCGGAAGCGACCCCAGCGGTTTTCAGCGCTGCCGCTGGAGACGGGGAGGTACTCGTCGGAGAAGATCTCCCACAGCTCGTCTCCCGTGATCTCGCCGCCCACCGTGTCATTGTGGTGCTGGATGACCTGGGAGAACTCGATCTGGGCGCGACGGGGCAGATCCAGCTGGCGCTCGGTCTTGAGGAGGTAGGCCACGCCGCCCTTGCCGGACTGGGAATTGACGCGGATGACGGCGTCGTAGGTCCGCCCGATGTCCTTGGGGTCGATCGGCAGGTAGGGAACGGCCCACGGGATCTCGTCCACAGACTTGGAGGCGGCGGCGGCATCCCGCTCCATCGCCTCGAAGCCCTTCTTGATGGCGTCCTGGTGGGAGCCGGAGAAGGCGGTGAAGACGAGGTCGCCGCCGTACGGGGAGCGCTCGGGCACGGAGAGCTGGTTGCAGTGCTCAGCGGTGCGGCGGATGTGGTCCATATTGCTGAAGTCGATCTGCGGGTCGATCCCCTGGCTGAAGAGGTTCATGCCGAGGGTGACGAGGTCCACGTTGCCCGTGCGCTCGCCGTTGCCGAAGAGGCAGCCCTCGATGCGGTCCGCGCCGGCGAGGTAGCCCAGTTCTGCTGCGGCGACGCCGGTTCCCCGGTCGTTGTGGGGGTGCAGCGAGAGGACGATGTCCTCGCGGTGGGCCAGGTTGCGGTTCATCCACTCGATGGAGTCCGCATAGACGTTGGGGGTGGCCATCTCCACCGTGGCGGGCAGATTGATGATGACCTCCCGGCCGTCGCCTGCGCCGAAGATCTCCGACACCTCGTTGCTGATGCGTGCCGCGAACTCGAGCTCCGTGCCTGTGAAGGACTCGGGAGAGTACTCGTAGACGATGTTCGAGCCCTTCATCTGCTCCTCGAACTTGCGGCAGAGGCGGGCGCCCTGGGTGGCGATGTTCACGATGCCGTCCTCGTCCTCGCGGAAGACCACGCGGCGCTGGAGGATCGAGGTCGAGTTGTAGAGGTGGACGATCGCGCGGTCAGACCCCTCGAGGGCTTCGAACGTGCGCTCGATGAGGTGCTCGCGGGCCTGGGTGAGCACCTGGATGTGCACGTCGTCCGGGATGCGGTCCTTCTCGATGAGCTGGCGGACGAAGTCGAAGTCCGTCTGGGACGCGGACGGGAAGCCGACCTCGATCTCCTTGTAGCCCATGCCCACGAGCAGGTCGAACATCTTGAGCTTGCGCTCGGTGTTCATGGGGTCGATGAGGGCCTGGTTGCCGTCGCGCAGGTCCACGGCGCACCACCGGGGAGCCTTGTCCAGCCGCTTGTCCGGCCAGGTCCGATCGGGAAGCTGCACCGTGATCTGCTCATGGAAGGGGGTGTACTTCTGGAACGGCATTCCTGAAGGCTTCTGATGATTCTTCATGGCAGATCCTCACACTGGCAAGACGGACTCTCGGCGGGAGTGCCGAGAACTCAACTGAAAAACTAACACCGAGCCTGAAGGCACGGTCGAACTGTGGACAAGCCTTCTCATATTATGAGAAAACCTAGTCGTTGGGGTTGGCCTGCTGGCAGGTGACCTGCTCAGCGGTCTGGCCAGTCAAGCCGCCCGAGACTGCCTTCTTCTCTGACGAGACCTTGTCCCCTGAGGTGAAGTCCTCCCCCACCACCAGCTGAAGGCCGCTGATGCCGGTGGTCTTGATGAGCTGGGCGGAGCTGATGTTGAGAGCCTCTGCGAGATCAGCGGCCGCTGCCTCATATCCTTCCTCAAAGAGAATCTGGGTGATGGGAACCACGGAGGGAGCCTTGCCCCCATCGGTGATGACCCCGTAGCCCAGTTTCTCCATGAGCGTCAGGATCTCCTTCGTGCGCGAGCTGCTTCCGGTGGCGTTCACGGCAGAGGCCGGCACCTGAAGCCGGTCGATGCTCGGCGACGGGGCTGGCTCCGCCGTCGGGCTCGTGGAATACGACGGTGCTGACGACGGCGACATCGAGGCCTGAGAAGAAGGGGAGGCAGTCGACTTCTGCGACGCCGACGGAGAGGGCGCGTGGGTTGGTGCCGGAGTCGGCGCCGGTTTGGCGGTCACGTCCCCGTCCTGGCGGAGGATGCTGAAGAGCTTCTCTGCCTTGGACTGGTCCACCTCCAGGCGGTTCGGATCCGGCTCGTAGACCTTGGTCGGCATCGTCACGAAGGCGATATTGGCCAGCTGGGCGTCGTTGAGCTGCTTCCCCACCGCAAGAAGCGTGGGAATGTTGGAGAGGCCACGGTCCACGGTGAGATTCTTCGTCATGGAATCGGCGATCCGGTACATCTTGGGCAGGTCGGTGAGGGTCTGCTCGCTCTTGATCTTCCGGGTCAGTGACGCCATGAAGGACTGCTGAGCGCGGATGCGGCCGATGTCCCCGCCGTTGCCGAAGCCGTGCCGGGTGCGGAGGAAGGCCAGGGCCTGGTCGCCCTCAACCGTGGAGACGCCCGCCGGGAGCTTGAGCCCGGACAGGGGGTCATTCACAGCAGAGTTGACGCAGACGGACACCCCGCCCACGGCCTTGGAGATCTCCTTGACGGCGGTGAAGTCCGCCATCATGAAGTGGTCGATGTTCAGACCCGTCAGCTTGTTGACGGCGGCGACCGTGCAGCCCGGGCCCCCATAGGTCAGGGCGTAGTTGAGCATGGCCAGGTCCTGGGCCGGGTAGACCTTCTTTGTCTGGGGGTCAGTGCACTGGGGCAGAGGGACGAGGGTATCGCGGGGGAAGCTGACGACAGTGACCCGCTGACGATCGGCAGCGATGTGCAGGAGCATCATGACGTCCGAGTGGCCCTTGCCCGCAGTGAACTCGGCTCCCCCGTAGACCCCGTTCGCGCCGGCGCGCGTGTCTGTTCCCAGCAGGAGGATGTCCAGGGGGCCGTCCTCGAGGTTCGCGCTGCTGTCCCCGAGCGTCAGCGGAGCCGTGCTGAAGTTCGTGCGCAGCCTGATGATCGCGCCGCCCGCCACGATGAGTGCGGCGGAGAGGAGCATCGCAGTGATGCCCAGGGCAAGCCTGCGCATGCGGGCCCGGGCGACCGTCTTCGAGTCGCGAACAAGCCTCTGCCTGCGGAAGCGGCGCCCCGCTGCGGCCAGGAGCCCCCCTGTGCTCTCTGTGTTCTCTGTCTGCGTCACTCGCCCCACCCCTCAGAATCCGAGACGGTTGAGCTGCTTCGGGTCCCGCTGCCAGTCCTTGAGAACCTTCACATGGAGGTCCAGGTAGATGCGGGCGCCCAGGCGGCGCTCAATCTCGGGACGAGCGGTGGCGCCGATCTCCTTGAGCCGGGACCCGGCCCGGCCGATGATGATCGCCTTCTGGCTCGGGCGCTCCACGTACACAGTGACGCGCACGTCCAGGAAGGGCTTGTCCGCCGGGCGGTCTTCGCGGGCCGTGATCTCCTCGACGGTGACAGCGAGAGAGTGCGGAAGCTCGTCTCGCACCCCTTCCAGCGCTGCTTCTCGGACCAGCTCGGAGATGAACTTGACGTCCTCCTCATCCGAGACCTTCCCGATGGGATAGAGCGGTGCGGAGAGGGGCATGAACTTCGCAAGAATCTTCGGCAGCTCAGCCACGTGGAAGCCGCCCTTGGCGGAGACGGGAATGATCGCGGCCCAGCCCTCGCCGTCGGTCACGGACTCCCCGAGCTCAGCCACGGCCAGGAGGTGCTCCCCCAGCTGCTGCTTGCTGACGGTGTCGGACTTCGTGACGACGGCGATGAGCGGCTTGCGGCCCATGTCCCGGATGTGGGAGGCGATGAAGCGGTCGCCCGGCCCGATGGCCTCGTTGGCCGGCAGACAGAAGGCGATCGCGTCGACATCGGCCAGGGTCTGCGCCACGAGCTCGTTGAGCCGCTTTCCGAGCAGCGTTCGGGGGCGGTGCAGACCGGGCGTGTCCACGAGGACCAGCTGGAAGTCGTCTCCGTGGACCACGCCGCGGATCGTGTGACGAGTGGTCTGGGGCTTGCTCGAGGTGATGGCGACCTTGTCCCCCACGAGCGCATTCGTCAGGGTCGACTTGCCGGCATTCGGGCGCCCGACGAAGGAGAGGAAGCCAGCACGGAAGGTGTCGCTGGCCTCCGCGTAGTCCGGCAGGTCAAAGCCCGGACGGTGGGGGGTGCTGTCTGCGGTCTGGCTCATGCGGATTCCTCAGGGGTGGTGATAGGTGGCACGCGGTGGACCCGCACGTGTGAAATCTGGTGGCGCCGGCCTTCTTGGCGGGTCGCTGTGATGATGAGGCCGTCGATCTCCCCGGCGCTGCCGACAATGGGCACACGCCCGATGGCCTTCGCGAGGAGGCCGCCCACGGTCTCGACGTCGTCGTACTCCAGATCCATCTCGAAGAGCTCGGCGAGATCGTCCAGTGACATCCGGGCGAGGACCTCCCAGCCGCCGTCCTCGGTGGGAAGGGGCTCGAACTCCTGCGCATCGTATTCGTCGACGATCTCTCCGACGATCTCCTCGAGAACGTCCTCGAGGGTCACGAGGCCGGCGGTGCCTCCGTATTCGTCGACGACGATGGCCACGTGGATGGACTCCCGCTGAAGCTGGCGGAGCAGATCGGCCGCCTGCATGGAATCAGGAACGTACCGCACCTCGCGGCAGATCTGCTCCACCCGCTCAGGGGCTGCGTCTCCCCGCGGACTTCTGTGGAGCTGGGCGACGACGTCCTTGAAGTAGAGCATCCCGACGATGTCGTCCGGCGACTCACGGATGACGGGGATGCGGGAGAAGCCCGAGCGGAGGAAGAGCCTCATGGCCTTCTCGAGGGACTCGTCCGAGTTCACCGTGATCATGTCCGTCCGGGGAACCATGACGCCGGCGACGAGCGTGTCCCCCAGGTCGAAGACCGAGTGGATGAGCTCGGCCTCCTCTTCCTCGATGTAGTCCGCCTCCGAGGCTCGGTCCACGAACTCGCGGAATTCCTCCTCGGTGAAGAAGGCCTCGTCCATCGGGGCGTTCTTGCCCGCGATCCCGACTCCGACGCCGGCGAGCCAGCGGGGAATCGGGCCGAGGAGAGCGCACAGCCAGCGGACGGTGGGAGCCGTGGCCACGACGACGGCGCGCGAGTGCGCGCGGCCGAACTGGCGCGGAGAGACCCCGACGATGACAAAGGAGACCGCCGCCATGAAGAGCGTGGCGGCAAGTCCGGCCCAGACGATGTTCTGGAAGAGCTGGTGAGCCAGAAGGGCGACGGCGATGGCAGCGGCCATCTCGAAGAAGACGCGCAGAAAGCGCACGCCGTGGAGATAGTCCGTCGGGTGGGCGAGGATCTTCTGGATCGATGCCCCGTTGCGCCCCTTGCCGAGGCGCTCCGCCTCTGAGCGAGGCAGATAGCTCAGCGCGGATTCCGCCCCGAGCAGCACTGCCGCCAGGGTGACCGAGGCGACGAAGAGGAGGACGAGAAAGGGGATGATCACGCCGTGGTCGCCTTCGGCGCAGGCCGACCCAGGTAGGCGCTGAGCAGCTTGTCCTGGAGAGCGAACATCTCCTCTTTGGCTGCCGGCTCGTCATGGTCGAACCCCATGAGATGGAGCATGCTGTGGGTGAGGAGGAGGAGCATCTCGTCCTCCAGGCTGTGTCCGTTGGCGGCCGCCTGCTGCGCGGCGATGCTCGGGCAGATGGCGACATCGCCCAGCACGCCGATGCCTGTGACGGACCCGGGCTGGCCAGGGCGCAGCTCGTCCATCGGGAAGCTCATGACGTCGGTGGGCCCGGGAAGGTCCATCCACTCGAGGTGGAGGCGCTCCATCTCCTCCTCGTCGATGAGGGTGATGGCCACGTCCGTCTCCGGGTGGAGGTTCATGGCGTCCAGAATGAAGCGGGCGCAGTCCAGCAGGCGCTCCGCGTTCGCCTCGACCTCGGTCTCGTTGATGAACTCGACGCTCATGCGCGGTCTCGCCTTTCTGCCGCCCGGGCGGCCTGGCGCTCGTCCCACAGCCCGTAGGCGTTGACGATGTCGCTCACGAGGCGGTGGCGGACGACGTCCTCGGGGTTCAGATGGACGAAGTCGATGTCCTCCACCCCGTCGAGAATCTCCTCGACAATGTGCAGGCCGCTCTTGATGCCGCCCGGCAGGTCAATCTGGGAGGCGTCTCCCGTGACGACCATCTTGGAGGCGAACCCGAGGCGGGTCAGGAACATCTTCATCTGGTCCGCCGTCGTGTTCTGGGCCTCGTCGAGGATGATGAATGCGTCGTTGAGGGTGCGGCCGCGCATGAAGGCGAGCGGTGCCACCTCGATGGTGCCGGCCTCGATGAGGCGGGGGATGGACTCGGGGTCCATCATGTCGTGCAGCGCGTCGTAGAGCGGCCTCAGGTACGGGTCGATCTTGTCGCTCAGCGTGCCCGGCAGGTAGCCGAGCTTCTCCCCCGCCTCCACTGCCGGGCGGGTGAGGATGATCCGGCTGACCTCTTTGCGCTGGAGGGCCTGGACGGCCTTGGCCATGGCCAGGTATGTCTTGCCCGTGCCGGCCGGACCCAGACCGAAGACCACCGTGTGGTCGTTGATCGACTGCACATAGCGCTGCTGGTTGAGCGTCTTGGGGCGGATGCTCTTGCCCCGCGAGGAGAGGATCGTCTCAGTGAGCACCTCGGTGGGCGTGGGCGCGACCGGCGCGTCGGGCAGCGCCTCTGCCGCACGGTCCAGCATCGAGAGCACCTGGGCCACGACATGCTCAGAGATGAGCGTCCCCCGGGAGGCGATGGAGCGCAGCTCCTCCAGCGCGGCGAGGGCGCGGTGCCGTG
>JAGLBH010000062.1 GCA_018260285.1 Arthrobacter sp.
CGTCTCGTAGAGCACGTCCGCGCCGGCCTCAGCTGAGCCCAGGCCGTCCTCCCCCGCCGAATGGACCCGCAGGCGCGCCTCCGTGGCCGTGCGATCGACGACGGTCACTGTGTACCCGCCGCGATAGTAGATGCCGGACCCGTCGTCGGACAGGATGAGCTCGCCGAGAAAGCGGTCGACGGCGCGAGGCCCTGCGGCGTCGTCCTCCTCCCATCGAACGACGGCGTCGACGCCGACCAGGGTGTCGCCGTCCCATCGCTGGCCCGTCAGCCATTCCGTGCTGGGGGTGAATGCGTCCATGAAGGCGTCCTTTCGCTGCGGATGAGACCCGGCTCGAGTCGACTGTTCTTCTCTGATCCTCGCGGCCCGTCCGGCCACATGCAACCCAGAGCGGCCCTCCAGGCTGCGGCCGCCCTGTGGACACAGCCCGGGGTTGCCGTGCGTCAGGCGGCAGGGCAGAGTGGGATCCACCGAGGCACACCGCCCGGCTGCCGAGAGGACCCCCGTGCCCGCATTCACCTGGACCGCTGACCTTCCCTTCCCCCTCGAGCAGGCGGCGGACTGGTACTCCCGCCCCGGGGCCTTCACCCGTCTGGTGCCGGACTTCATGGGGCATCCCCGCCGCCAGCCGAGCGACGGCCTCCGCGCCGGGTCCCGCAGCGAGCTGGTCCTCTCCCCGGCGTGGCTGCCCGTGCGCAGCGGTCTCGTCTGGAAGGCGCTCCACACACAGCACGAGCGGACCCAGGACCGGCTGTCCTTCACAGACACCCAGGAGTCAGGCCCGTTCCGCAGCTGGACTCACCGCCACGAGCTCACGCGGCACCCGGACGCTCCGGCACGCACCGTGGTCACCGACACGATCGACTGGGAGCTGCCCCTCGGGGCCGAGCGGGTCCCCGGCATGACGGCCCTCGTACACCGGCAGCTGACCGAGACCTTCCGCTTCCGCACCCGCCGGACCCTCGAAGACCTCGCCTTCCACGCCCAGTGGCCCGAGCCCAAGATGTTCCTCGTCTCCGGCGCGAACGGGCTCATCGGCCGCCAGCTTGTCGCCTTCCTCCAGGCCGGCGGACACACCGTGCGGATACTGGACCGGGGGGCGCTCGCAGGCGGCTCGCCCGTGGAGGCGGGGGTGTTCGACGGGGTCGACGTCGTCGTCCACCTTGCCGGGGAGCCCATCTCCGGGCGGTTCACCGACGCCCACAAGGACGCCGTTCTGCGGTCCCGCGTCGAGGGCACGCGCGCTGTCGTCGAGGGCCTGCGCTCTCGGCAGGCGAGCGGACTGGCGATTCCCGAGGCTCTCGTCTGCGCCTCCGCGAGCGGCTTCTACGGGCACGACGCCGGAGAGGCCGCCGAGGAATCGCCCCGCGGTGACGACTTCCTCGCTGAGGTCTGCGCCGCATGGGAGGGCGAGGCCCTCCGGGCAGAGGAGCTGGGCGTGCGAGTGACGCGCGTGCGAACCGGTCTGGTGCTCAGCTCCTCGGGCGGTCTCCTCGCGGTCCAGCTGCCCCTCTTCGCGGCCGGACTCGGAGGCCGCATGGGGGACGGCCAGATGTGGCAATCGTGGATTGCGCTGGACGACATGGTCCGGATCTATGCCTTCGCCGCCCTCAACCCGGCGGTGAGCGGGCCGGTCAACGCCGCTGCCCCGACCCCCGTGAGGCAGGCCGAGTTCGCCAGAACGCTCGGGCGGGTCCTGCGCCGCCCGGCGCTTCTTCCCACGCCGGCGTTCGGGCCGCGGCTGCTGCTCGGGCGGCAGGGGGCCGAGGAGATGGCCAAGTCCTCAATCCGGATGGACGGGGGACGACTGCAGGGGCTCGGGTTCGAGTTTCTCGAGCCGCGGCTTGAGGGCGCGCTCCGGAGGACGCTGGGGCGCTGACGGGGGGTCTGCTCGAAACCCCTCGGAAAAATTACTTGAAGGTTGGAATAAGTTGGCGTGGCCCCCCTGTTGACCAGAGGTGAACGGCCCGCTCATCCGTCCGGGCCCCACACCGCAGGAGATTCGCTATGACACTGTCACTTGACCTCACCCCCGGCACCTGGACCCTCGACGCAGCCCACTCGGAGATCGCCTTCCTCGTGCGCCACTCCGGATTCCTCAAGGTGCGAGGAACCTTCGACGAGTTCACCGCCACCGTGACGGTGGACGAGACCGGCGCTGCCGCCCAGGCCCAGGCCACGATCAGCACCGCCTCGATCAACACCCGTCAGGCAGACCGCGACGGCCACCTGAAGTCCGGCGACTTCTTCGACGTCGAGCAGTTCCCCGAAGCCTCCTTCGTCTCGACGAGCATCACCGGCAGCGGAGAGAGCCTCGTCGTCACCGGCGACCTCACGATCAAGGGCATCACGAAGAGCGTGAGCTTCCCGGTTCAGTTCGGAGGCGTGGTCAACGACCCGTTCGGGGCAACACGCGCCATGGTCCAGGGCGAGCTGGAGATCAACCGCTCCGACTTCGACATCGCCTGGAACCTGCCCGTCACGTCGGGCGGAGTGCTCATCTCGGACAAGGTCGCACTCGACCTCAGCCTCGGCTTCCTCGCCCCCGAGGGCGACGCGGCGTAATCCCGCCCCGATCTCTCGCTCAGCGCCCCGCCTGATCCCCTGCCCCAGTGATTCTGACTGGGTGTCAGCGGATCGGCGGGGCGCGCGGCGTTCCAGGCCGCGCACTCCGCACAGCGCTGCTTCTTGCGTTCACTTTTTGACTACAAGAGGGGATTGTGTCCTACTGGAGGGGTGAATGACATCCCACAGCAGCACCCCCACGGGGCCGAGGCGATCGCTCCCGGATCCCAGGCCGCGCTGCGGGCGTGGAACCGCGAGCGCATCACCGAAATCCTCGAAGAGCACGGCACGCTCACCCAGGCTCAGCTCGCCCGCATCTCCGGCCTCTCCCCCGCCACCGTGAGCAACATCGTCAAGTCGCTCGAGTCGGACGGCGCCGTCAATCGCACGCCCGTCACCAGCTCGGGCCGCCGGGCCCTGGGCATCAGCCTCACATCAGACCGGTCTATCGCCGTCGGCGTGGACATCGGTCGCCGCCACATCCGCCTCATCGCCGCCACCCGAGGCCGCGAGGTCCTCGCAGAGCGCTTCGTCCCCCTGCCGGTGGGCCACACGGCGGAGAAGACCCTCGTCGTCGTCGGCGCGGAGTACACGGAGCTGCTCGCCGAGACCGGCCGCGGGCAGTCCGACGTGATCGGCATCGGGGTGGGCATTCCCGGACCGATCGACCAGCGCTCCAAGCACGTCGTGGACGGCGCGATCCTCCCCGAGTGGGTGGGCATCCAGGCCGTCCCGCGCCTCGAGGCCACCTTCGGCCGCCCCGTCATCCTCGAGAACGACGCGAATCTGGGCGCCCTCGGGGAGGTCTCCTTCGGGGACCACACGGCAAAGAGGAGCCTCGTGTACGTCAAGGTCGCCACGGGCATCGGGGCGGGCATCGTGATCGACGGCGCGCTCCTGCCCGGATCGATCGGCATCTCCGGGGAGATCGGGCACATGGGCCTGCACACCTCGGACGCGATCTGCCGCTGCGGCAACCGCGGCTGCCTCGAGACCGTGGCCTCCACCCAGACGCTCCTCAAGCAGCTGCGCGAATCGGGGCGAACCGCCACGAAGAGCGAGGACATCGTGGAGCTCGCCCAGGCCGGGGACCTGGCCGCGCAGCGCCTCCTCGAGGACGCCGGGGGCGCCGTGGGGAGAGCCTGCGCCCACATCGCCAACCTGCTCGGCCCCGAGGTGATCGTCATCGGCGGCCCCCTGGCCGTGCTCGGCGAGTCCTTCCTGGGCCCCATCCGAGCCTCGATGCGCCGCCACAGCGTTCCGCTCATCCGCGAGACCGTCGGCCTGGAGGCCACGAGCAGGGGGGACCAGACGGAGGCGCTGGGCGCCGTCGCCCTCGTGCTCAGGGCTCCGCATAACGTTCAAGACTTGACGGCAATACGCCACTAGCGTTGAATGTGAACCAAACTACTGAACTCTCCGGAGTTCCTCTGCACGAAAGGGGCATCGTGGCCCAGGTTGATGACATCCTCCGCATGCGCGGCATCACCAAAACCTTCCCAGGCGTCAAGGCTCTCTCCAACGTGAACCTCAGCGTGAAGCGCGGAGAGATCCACGCGATCTGCGGCGAGAACGGTGCCGGCAAGTCCACGCTCATGAAGGTGCTCTCCGGCGTCTACCCCTTCGGCACGTACGAGGGAGACATCGTCTTCGAAGGCGAGGTCCAGCAGTTCCGGGACATCAAGTCCTCCGAGGCCGCTGGCATCGTCATCATCCACCAGGAGCTGGCCCTCATCCCCCAGCTCTCCATCGCGGAGAACATCTTCCTCGGCAACGAGCAGCGCGGCCGCTTCGGCGCCATCGACTGGAAAGCGGTCAACAAGCGCGCCATCGAGCTCATGCACCGCGTGGGCCTCTCCGAGGACCCGACGACCCCCGTGGGCGAGCTCGGCGTCGGCAAGCAGCAGCTCGTGGAGATCGCGAAGGCGCTGAGCAAGGACGTCAAGCTCCTCGTGCTCGACGAGCCGACCGCCGCTCTCAACGAGACCGACTCGCAGCACCTGCTCTCCCTCCTCGACGGCCTGCGCGCCAACGGCATCAGCGCCATCATGATCAGCCACAAGCTCAACGAGATCCAGCAGATCTCCGACTCGATCACGATCATCCGCGACGGCGAGTCCATCGAGTCGCTCGACGTCAAGGCGGACGGCGTTGACGAGGACCGCATCATCCGCGCCATGGTGGGCCGCTCCCTCAGCTCCCGCTTTCCCGAGTACACCCCGCAGATCGGCGAGGTCTTCTTCGAGGTCAGGGACTGGACCGTCGGCCACCCCTCGGTGGCAGACCGCCTCGTCTGCAAGGGCTCGAACTTCAGCGTGCGCCGCGGCGAGATCGTCGGCTTCGCAGGCCTCATGGGCGCCGGGCGCACCGAGCTGGTCCGCTCCCTCTTCGGCCGCTCCTACGGCAAGTACATCTCCGGGCAGGTCTTCATCGACGGCAAGCCGGTGGAGCTCAAGTCCGTACCCGCTGCTATCAAGGCCGGGCTCGCGTACGTCACCGAGGACCGCAAGGCGCTCGGCCTCAACCTCCTCGACGACATCAAGGCGACGACGGTGGCCGCCGGGCTCGGGCGCATTGCCCGCAACGGCGTGCTCGACGAGCGCCGCGAGGCCAAGGTCGCTGAAGAGTACCGCGTGTCCATGCGGACCAAGGCCCCGACCGTCAACGAGGGAGTCGCCAAGCTCTCCGGCGGCAACCAGCAGAAGGTGGTCCTCTCCAAGTGGATGTTCACCGAGCCCGAGCTCCTCATCCTCGACGAGCCGACCCGAGGGATCGACGTCGGCGCCAAGTTCGAGATCTACGGCATCATCCAGCAGCTCGCGGCCCAGGGGAAGGGCGTCATCGTCGTCTCCTCCGAGCTTCCCGAGCTCATCGGCCTCTCTGACCGCATCTACACCATCTTCGAGGGCACCATCACCGGTGAACTCTCCAAGGCCGAGGCCACGCAGGAGAACCTCATGCGCCTCATGACCTCGAACCCCCGTTCCGCACGCCGCTCCTCCGCGGCCGACACTGTTTAGCAGGATCACATGGAAAACATCAAGAAAATCTTCGGCGGCGATTTCCGCCAGCTGGGCATGATCGTGGCCCTCGTGGGCCTCATCGTGGCCTTCCAGGCCTTGACGGGCGGCAAAATGCTGACCTCGACCAACATGATGAACCTGCTCAACGGCAACGCGTACATCCTCGTGCTCGCCGTGGGCATGGTGCTCGTCATCATCGCAGGCCACATCGACCTCTCCGTGGGCTCGGTCGCGGCAGCGGTGGGCATCATCGTGGCCCTCGCGATGCAGAACTACAGCCTCCCCTGGTGGGCGGCGATCCTCCTCGGCCTGGCCGTCGGCGCCCTCATCGGCGCGTGGCAGGGCTTCTGGGTGGCCTACGTCGGCATCCCCGCCTTCATCGTGACCCTCGCGGGCATGCTCATCTTCCGCGGCGTCAACCAGGCGATCGGCCAGTCCAACTCCGTTCCCGTCTCGGATGACTTCGGCTACATCGGCGCTGGCTACCTTCCCGAGGTGGGCCCGAACACCGGCTACAACAACCTCACGCTCCTCCTCGGCCTGGCCCTCTGCGCGTACGTCGTCTACAACGAGTTCAAGATCCGCCGCCAGGACGCCGAGATCGGTCTGACCCCCGTTCCCATGGGCGTCACCGCGGCTCGTCTCGTACTGCTCTGCGGCGTGATCCTCTACGTGACCTACCTCTTCGCCACCGGCCGCAAGGGCACCTCGGTCCCGGTCTCCGCGATCATCCTCGGCGTGCTCGTCATGATCTACAGCTTCATCTCCTCGAAGACGATCCTCGGCCGCCACATCTACGCGGTGGGCGGCAACCTCCACGCCGCTGAGCTCTCCGGCGTGCGCTCCAAGCGCGTCAACTTCCTCGTCATGATGAACATGTCCATCCTCGCGGCACTCGCCGGCATGATGTTCGTCGCCCGCTCCGGAGCCTCCGGCCCCTTCGACGGCAACGGCTGGGAGCTTGACGCCATCGCCGCTGTGTTCATCGGCGGCGCGGCCGTCTCCGGCGGCGTCGGCACGGTGCTCGGCTCCATCGTCGGCGGCTTCGTCATGGCGGTCCTCAACAGCGGCCTCTACCTCATGGGCGTCGGCGCCGAGACCCAGGCGATCATCAAGGGCCTCGTGCTCCTCATCGCCGTGGCGATCGACGTCTACAACAAGAGCCAGGGCAAGACCTCCATCATCGGCATGCTCACCCGCGGCATGACCAAGAACGCCCCCTCCGCGACGGCCCGCCCGGCGGAGACGACTGAGGCCGCCAAGCCGGTCGCCGTCGTCGACCCCAAGCCGTCCGCCTAAGACTCACCTCATACCCCCCTTTAGTTCTCACAGGAGAGAAACATGCGCAAGATCATCAAGTCCGCAGCCGCCATCGCTGCAGTGTCGGCTGTTGCCCTGACCGGCTGCGGCCGCCAGGACTCCGGCTCCACCTCGTCCGCCTCGGGTGCCGCCGGCACGTTCGACAAGGGCTCCCTCATCGGCGTGGCCCTGCCGCAGAAGACGAGTGAGAACTGGGTCCTCGCAGAGAAGGTCTTCAACGAAGACCTCACCAAGGCCGGCTACAAGACGGACGTCCAGTTCGCCAACGGCGGCGTCTCCGAGCAGCAGAACCAGATCTCCTCGATGATCACCAAGGGCGCCAAGGTCATCATCGTCGGCGCGATCGACGGCAAGCAGCTCGGCACCCAGCTGAAGCAGGCCAAGGACGCCGGCATCACGATCATCGCGTACGACCGCCTCATCGAGGCCACGGAGAACGTGGACTACTACGTGGCGTTCGACAACTTCAAGGTCGGCGAGCTCCAGGGCCAGGCCCTCCTCGAAGGCCTCAAGAAGAAGGGCTCCGGCCCGTACAACATCGAGCTCCTCGCCGGCTCCCCGGATGACGCGAACTCCAAGCGCTTCTTCGACGGCGCCATGAGCGTCCTCCAGCCGGCCATCGACAAGGGCGAGGTCAAGATCCCGTCCGGCCAGAAGGAGTTCAGCCAGGTTGTGACGCAGGGCTGGAAGGCTGAGAACGCTCAGAAGCGCTTCGACACCATCCTCTCCGGCAACTACTCCTCCGCCAAGCTCGACGGCGTCCTCTCCCCCAACGACACGCTCGCCCGCGCCGTCCTCACGTCCGTGAAGTCCGCTGGCAAGCCGAACCCGGTCATCACGGGCCAGGACTCCGAGGTCGAGTCGGTCAAGCTCATCATGAAGGGCGATCAGTACTCCACGATCTCCAAGGACACCCGCGCCCTCGTGGGCCAGGCCGTAACGATGGTCAACGACCTCCAGTCCAAGGGCAAGGCCGTGACGAACGATGACAAGTCCTACAACAACGGCAAGAAGGTCGTCCCGGCGTTCCTCCTCAAGCCGATCATCGTGACCCGCGAGAACGCTGCTGAGGTCTACAAGAACGATGCGACCCTCGCACCGCTCACCAAGTAGTCGCTGACGGTCGGTCTCTGACCGCCTCTCAGCTCTGCTGATTCACGAGCGGCCCCCGGCACCTCACCGTGCCGGGGGCCGCTCTGCGTTCGGAGCCTCCCGGTGCGAGGATGGCCTCATGCTCCGCGTCCTCCGCCACCGCCGCTACGCCCGGCTCTTCTCCGCCCAAGTCCTCTCCCTCCTCGGGACGGGCCTGCTCACCGTTGCCCTGGGCCTGCTCGCCTACGACGTCTCCCCCGCGGCCTCCGGCCAGGTCCTGGGCACCGCGATGACCATCAAGATCGCGGCCTACGTCTTCGTCGCCCCCGTCATGAACGCGCTGACGCTCCGGCTCCCCGTCAAGCGGGTGCTCGTCGCCGCAGACGCCGTCCGCGCCGGGGTGGCCCTCTGTCTGCCGTTCGTGGACAGCCCCTGGCAGATCTACGTCCTCATCTTCCTGCTCCAGGCCGCCTCGGCCACCTTCACCCCGTCTTTCCAAGCGACCATTCCCGAGATCCTCACGGACGAGGAGGACTACACCCAGGCGCTGGCGCTCTCCCGCATGGCCTACGACCTCGAGTCTCTCGTCAGCCCCCTCCTCGCCGCTCTCCTCCTCGGCGTCGTGACCTATCACAGCCTCTTCCTGGGGACCGTCGCGGGGTTCGCGGCCTCTGCCCTGCTCGTCGTCGGCACCCGTCTCCCCCGCAGGGTGGAGATCTCCGAGGAGCCGTTCGCCGCTCGCCTGACCGGCGGCGTCCGCATCTTCGCCCGGCAGCCGGAGCTGCGGGCGCTCATGGCCGTCAATGTCGCGGAGTCTGCGGCGACGGCGATGGTCATCATCAACACCGTGGTCCTCGTCCGGGCCTCTCTCGGCGAGTCCGAGAG
>JAGLBH010000063.1 GCA_018260285.1 Arthrobacter sp.
GCCCTGGCCGAGAACATGCCGTCCGGCACTGCCTCCCGCCCGGGCGACATCATCACCATGTACGGCGGCAAGACCGTCGAGATCCTCAATACCGACGCCGAGGGCCGCCTGGTCATGGGCGACGCCCTCGTCCGGGCCAGCGAGGACCAGCCGGATGTGCTCATCGACATCGCCACCCTGACCGGCGCGGCCCTCGTGGCCCTCGGCAAGCGGTACGCCGGCGTCATGGGCGACGAGGCGACGGCGAAGGCCCTCCTCGAGTCCGCTTCAAGCGTGGACGAGCCCCTCTGGCACATGCCCATCCCCGAAGAGATGCGCCCGTCCATGGACTCGGCGCAGGCGGACATCGCCAATATCGGGCAGCGCGACGGCGGCATGCTCGTCGCCGCAGCCTTCCTCCAGGACTTCGTGGGGGAGATCGACGGGAAGCGGATTCCCTGGGCGCACCTGGACATCGCCGGTCCCTCATACAACTCCGGCGCTCCCTACGGATTCATCACGAAGGAGGGCACCGGCTACGGCCTGCGCACCCTGGTGGAGTACCTGCGCAGCCTGGCAGGCTGACCTGCCTCACGCATCCTCGTGAAGGCGTGCCTAGAATCACGAGGTCGTGTGTGACCAAACCGCTGTTCGGGCGCTAGTCTGGCTTTAGGACTAACCGCCCTATAGAGACTGATGCGGCCGACCCGGCCCGTCACCAAATGCTAGGAGCAAGACGTGGCCGATTCGGCAACCACGACAGAATTCGACGTTCTCATCCTCGGCGGCGGCAGCGCAGGCTACGCTGCTGCTCTTCGCTCGGCCAACCTCGGCTTCACGGTCGGCCTCGTTGAAGGCGGCAAGCTGGGCGGCACCTGCCTGCACACCGGCTGCATCCCCACGAAGGCGTACCTGCATGCCGCAGAGCTCGCCGAGAACGCCCGCGAAGGGGCGCACTACGGCGTCAACACGACCCTGGAGTCGGTGGACATGGCCAAGGTTCGCGCCTACAAGGACGGCATCGTCGCGGGCAAGTTCAAGGGCCTCACCGGACTGCTCAAGATGCGCAAGATCAACGTCATCGAGGGCTACGGCAAGCTCGTGGGCCAGGACTCGATCGAGGTCAACGGCACGGTCTACAAGGGCAAGAACATCATTCTCGCCTCCGGCTCCACGTCCAAGACCTTCGGCCTGGAGATCGGCGGACGCATCCTGACGTCCACCGAGGCGCTCCAGATGGACTACACCCCGAAGTCGGCCATCATCCTCGGCGGCGGCGTCATCGGCTCCGAGTTCGCCTCGGCATGGAACTCCTTCGGCGTCGACGTCCAGATCATCGAAGGCCTCCCCTCCCTCGTCCCGAACGAGGACCCGTCGATCGTCAAGGTCCTCGAGCGCACGTTCAAGAAGCGCGGCATCAAGTTCGCCACGGGCAACTTCTTCAAGACGGTCGAGCAGAACGACAAGGGCGTCGTCGTCACGATGGAAGACGGCAAGACGTACGAGGCTGAGATCTGCCTCGTGGCCGTCGGCCGCGGACCGGTGACCCAGGGCCTCGGCTACGAAGAGGCCGGCATCACGATGGATCGCGGCTTCGTCATCACGAACGAGCGCCTCCACACCGGCGTCGGCAACATCTACGCGATCGGCGACATCGTCCCCGGCCTCCAGCTCGCGCACCGCGGCTACCAGCAGGGCATCTTCGTCGCGGAGGAGATCGCAGGCCTCAACCCGGTGGTCATCGAGGACGTCAACATCCCGAAGGTTACCTTCTGCGAGCCGGAGATCGCCTCCGTCGGCTACACCCAGCCCAAGGCTGAGGAGAAGTTCGGCAAGGAGAACATCGAGGTCTCCGAGTACAACCTCGCCGGCAACGGCAAGTCCTCGATCCTCGGCACGGGCGGCATCGTCAAGCTCGTCCGCCAGAAGGACGACCCCATCATCGGCGTTCACATGGTCGGCGGCCGCATGGGCGAGCAGATCGGCGAGGCTCAGCTCATCGTCAACTGGGAGGCCTACCCGGAGGACGTCGCAACCCTTCTCCACGCGCACCCGACCCAGAACGAGTCCATCGGTGAGGCCGCCATGGCTCTGGCCGGCAAGCCGCTCCACGGCTGATTTCGCTTGACGCTGCCCGCCGCCTCCCCGGCGGGCAGCACCCTTACCCGTATTCCTCTCTCAGGAGTGAGCACCATGTCAGAATCTGTAACCCTTCCGGCCCTCGGTGAGTCAGTCACCGAAGGCACCGTGACCCGCTGGCTCGTCGCCGTCGGCGACACCGTCTCCGTCGATCAGCCCCTGGTCGAGGTCTCCACCGACAAGGTCGACACCGAAGTTCCCTCCCCCATCGCCGGCACCGTCGAAGAGATCCTCGTCGAAGAGGACGAGACCGTCGAGGTCGGCGCCCCCCTCGTGAAGATCGGCGACGGCTCCGGCTCCGCCGCATCCTCGAGCGATGCCCCGAAGGAGAGCGCTCCCGCAGAGGAGAAGGCTCCCGAGGCCCCTTCCACGGAGAAGCCCGTCGAAGAGGTCGAGAAGGAAGAGGCTTCCAGCAGCTCTTCCTCGGACGAGTCCGCTGAAGGCACCGAGGTCACCCTCCCCGCGCTCGGCGAGTCCGTCACCGAGGGCACCGTCACCCGCTGGCTCAAGGCCGTGGGCGACTCCGTCGAGGTCGACGAGCCCATTCTCGAGGTCTCCACCGACAAGGTCGACACCGAGGTTCCCTCCCCCGTGGCCGGCACCCTCCTGGAGATCCGGGCCAACGAGGACGAGACGGTCGAGGTCGGCGCTGTGCTCGGCGTCATCGGCTCCGGATCCGCTCAGAAGGCTTCTGCTCCCGCGGCTGAGAAGAAGGCTGCGGAGAAGCCCGCTGAGGACAAGGACTCCGCGCCTGCTCAGACCGAGGACACCCCGAAGGACGAGGCTGCTCGCGAGACAGAGTCTGCCGAGAAGAGCGAGGCTCCCAAGGCCGAGACGTCCGCATCCGAAGCCCCCAAGGCCGAGGCTCAGGACTCCTCCCAGGCCGGCTATGTGACCCCGCTCGTCCGCAAGCTTGCTGCGGAGAAGGGCGTTGAGCTCTCCTCCCTCAAGGGCACGGGCGTCGGCGGCCGCATCCGCAAGGAAGACATCCTCGAAGCCGCCAAGGCCGCTGAGTCCAAGGCTTCCGCACCGGTCGCATCGCAGGGCTCCTCCTCGGTTGCCCGCCAGGCGCCTTCCGTCGTCGAGGACACCACGCTCCGCGGCACCACCCAGAAGGCCCCGCGCATCCGCCAGGTCATCGCGCGCCGCATGCGCGAGTCGCTGGACATCTCCACGCAGCTCACCCAGGTGCACGAAGTGGACATGACGCGCATCGTCAAGCTGCGCGCCGCGTCGAAGAACAAGTTCCAGCAGCAGAACGGCACCAAGCTCACCTACCTGCCGTTCATCGCGAAGGCTGTCGCTGAAGCTCTCAAGCAGCACCCGAAGCTGAATGCCGAGTACAACGAGGACAAGCAGGAGATCACCTACCACAACGCCGAGCACCTGGCGATTGCGGTGGACACCGACAAGGGCCTTCTCGTTCCGGTCGTTCAGGATGCAGGCCAGCTGAACCTGGCAGGCCTCGCCTCGAAGATCGCTGATGTTGCTGATCGCACGCGCAACGGCAAGATCGGCCCGGACGAGCTCTCCGGCGGCACGTTCTCCATCACGAACATCGGCTCGGTCGGCGCTCTCTTCGACACGCCGATCATCAACCAGCCGCAGGTGGCCATCCTCGGCACGGGCGGCATCGTCAAGCGCCCGATGGTCGTCACCACGGAGGACGGCGATGACACGATTGCCATCCGCCACATGATGTACCTCTCCCTCACCTACGACCACCGCCTGGTGGACGGGGCAGATGCAGGACGCTTCCTGCAGACGCTCAAGGCCCGCCTCGAGGGCGGCGCCTTCGAAGGTGACCTCGGTCTCTGACCGTGAGCCGACCGGGTCCCCGGTCGGATGAGAATGCGGGATGCTGCCTCCGGGCTGGCATCCCGCATTTTTTCATCTTCGCGCGGTACCGTCAGAGAGCATCAGCTGTGCTGACCTCTGGCCAGCTGGACCGCGCATGACGAACACCTGCGCCGCACGAACACCTTGACGCACTCTGAAGGAGCACATTATGGCTACGATCCGCACCGCCACCGCCCAGTGGGCTGGCAACCTCGCCTCCGGCGAGGGCACCGTCACCCTGGACACCTCGGGACAGGGCACCTTCGACGTGACCTGGAAGGCCCGCGCCGAAGAGGCCAACAGCAAGACGAGCCCTGAGGAGCTCATCGCCGCTGCGCACGCGTCCTGCTTCAACATGGCCCTCTCCCACCAGCTGGGCGAGGCGGGCTACACCCCGGAGAGCCTCAAGACCTCGGCCGATGTCTCCTTCGTCCCGGGCGAGGGCATCAAGTCCTCCGCCCTGACCCTTGAGGCCGTCGTCCCCGGCATTGAGGACGGGGAGTTCCAGAAGATCGCCGCAGACGCCAAGGCCGGCTGCCCCGTCTCCCAGGCGCTCGCCGGTGTGGAGATCACGCTGAAGGCTTCGCTCGTCTCTGCTGCCTAGCTCGACCCTGCGCCCTGTGGCGCGCTCCCAGCGGCTGCCGATCGTCTCACCGCGAGATGATCGGCAGCCGCTGTGTCACCAGCTCATGCGACACCTCCGGAATGCTGTCGGAGGGGAGCGTCGCCTCCCATGCCTCTGCCTGACGTCTCCGGAGAGCACGACGACGCGTCCCCGCCGAGCGGCCCCGGACGCGGGCGCGGCTGAGCCTCCTCCCCTGCAGGCGGCGATCGACTCTGCGCAGAACACGAGCCCAGCGGAGCAGGCTGGGCGGTCTCGCCCGCCGCGGAGAGAGCGCTTCTTCAATGAGTGCGCTGAGCCGCCGGTCCACGGTGAAGAGCGAGGACACGGGCGGTCTGGACCTCTCGTCCGGAGCCTCGCTGCCTGAAAGCATGAACCAGGCCAGGGCCCCGAGCGCCCGGAGATCCGCCCGAGCATCCGCCCTGTCGGGTGCCCCGGCAGGCCAGCAGAGCCTGACGCGCCCGTCAGCGTCGAAGAGCACGCTGCGGGGGCCCACGGCCCCGTGAGGCGTGCGGTTCCTGTGCAGATGCCTCAGCGCGGCAACCACCTCCCTGAGAAGGGACACGGTCCGGGCCTCCCCGATGACAGGTGCGCGCTCCTCCCGGGACAGTCGCGAAGCCCTCAGGCCCTCCTCGCAGAGCTGCACCAGCGACCCGCCGGGCGCCAGATCGACGAGCGCGGCGTCGCTCCCCGCAGATCGCGGTGGACCATTCCCCGCTCCCCGGCGCGGAGAGGCCAGCCGCACGACGGTGTTCGCGAGTCGAGGGTGAGGGGGAGCAGCACTCAGGCGCCTCTCCCCCGGCGGGACGGACAAGGCCAGGACCCTATAGGAGAACTCGCCCTCGGAGCGGACGAGCCATCGCCCCTTCGGCCGAGGCCCCGCTGACTCGCCGAGAGGGCGGATGACGGCGTGCCCCCGAACTCTGGGGACGCGCTTCGATGAAAATGAAGACAACATATGTTATCTATACACGAGTTATCATATGCCGCAAATTCAGCGCTGAGACGAGCGGACGGATTGATTCTGAGGTTCGCGCGCGAGGGGAATAAGCTGTCTCATATGGCTTTGACGATGCGAACCGTGGGGCTCGACCCCGACTTCGTCGACTACACCCGCGCTTGGGACCTCCAAAAGCAGGTGCATGCCGACGTTCTTGAGGGCACTGCCCCCAGCACAGTCCTCCTCCTGGAGCACTCCCCCACCTACACGGCGGGACGTCGCACCGAGGAGCACGAGCGCCCGGCTGGCGGCGAGACCCCTGTCATCGACGTCGACCGAGGCGGGAAGCTCACCTGGCACGGTCCGGGGCAGCTGGTTGCCTACCCGATTCTCCGTCTGCCGGACCCGTCCAAGGTCAGGGAGTACGTGTGGAACATCGAGCAGCTCATCATCGACGCGCTCGCGCGCTTCGGCGTGGCGGGATCGCGCATCGAGGGGTGGGAGGGCGTCTGGCTCCCCGCCGACGAGGCACGGCCCCCTCGCAAGATCGCCGCCATCGGCATGCGCGTCAAGGAGGGTGTGACCATGCACGGCTTCGCCCTCAACGCGAACAACGACCTCACGCCCTACTCGAGCATCATCCCCTGCGGGATCACCACGGCAGGGGTCACCTCCATCGCGGCCGAAACAGGCCAGGACGTCACGGCGGCTGCAGTCGCCGACGTCGTCTCCCAGCTTTTCCAGGAGCGCGCCGCGCTCTTCGACGCAGACACCCAACCCCAGTCCGAGCACCGCAGCGATGCGGCCGCGGGATCGAAAGGAAGCAACTCATGACCCTCGCACCCGAAGGACGCAAGCTTCTGCGCGTCGAACAGCGCAACAAGGCCGTTCCCGTCGAGCGCAAGCCGGACTGGATCAAGGCCAAGGTCAGCCTCGGCCCGGAATACGTGGAGCTCAAGGGCCTCGTCAAGAAGGAAGGCCTGCACACAGTGTGCGAAGAGGCCGGCTGCCCCAACATCTTCGAGTGCTGGGAAGACCGTGAGGCGACCTTCCTCATTGGCGGCTCCGAGTGCACGCGCCGCTGCGACTTCTGCCAGATTCACACCGGCAAGCCGAGCCCGCTGGACAAGTTCGAGCCGATGAAGGTCGCCCGCAGCGTCCAGGAGATGAACCTGCGCTACGCCACGGTCACCGGCGTGGCCCGCGACGACCTCGAGGACGAGGGCACATGGCTCTACGCCGAGACCGTGCGCAAGATCCACGAGCTCAACCCGGGCACCGGCGTCGAGCTTCTCATTCCCGACTTCTCGGGAAAGAAGGAGTACATCGATGAGATCTGCGCCTCCGCCCCCGAGGTGTTCGCGCACAACGTCGAGACGGTTCCGCGCATCTTCAAGCGCATCCGCCCCGCCTTCCGGTACGAGCGCTCCCTCGACGTGATCTCCCAGGGCCGCGACCACGGCATGGTCACCAAGTCCAACCTCATCCTCGGCATGGGCGAGACGCGCGAGGAGATCTCCCAGGCGCTGCAGGACCTGCACGACGCCGGCTGCGACCTCATCACGATCACGCAGTACCTCCGCCCCTCTGAGCTGCACCTGCCGGTGGACCGATGGGTCAAGCCGCAGGAGTTCGTCGAGCTCTCCCAGGAGGCTGAGGAGATCGGCTTCCTCGGCGTCATGTCCGGGCCGCTCGTGCGCTCCTCCTACCGCGCCGGGCGCCTGTGGGCGACGGCGATGCGCAAGAAGGGCCGCGAGCTGCCTCCCCAGCTGGCGCACATCGAGGACTCCGGCTCGACTCTCCAGGAGGCCTCGAGCGTCCTGGCCCGCCACGAAGCCGCCCAGAGCCAGTAAACTGAAGGAACCATGTCCAATAACACCTCCTCGCCCAAGGACACGCCGCGCCGTCGCATGTTCTCCGGCTCAAAGCGCGCCACGTCCGACAAGACCAAGAGCTCTCAGCCAGGGCGCATCGCGCAGCTGAAGCAGGCCTTCGACATGACGCGTCGCAACGACCGTCAGCTCGTCCCGCTCATGCTGGCCGCGTTCCTCGGATCAGTGCTCATCATGCTGATCATCGGCCTCCTGGTCGAGAACTGGATCACCTTCCTCATTCTCGGCCTGTTCATCGGGGTCATGGCCGCGCTGCTCATCCTCTCTCTCCGCGCCCAGAACGCGGCGCTCACGCAGCTGGAGGGCCAGCCCGGGGCGGCTCGGGCAGCCATGTCGCTGCTTCGCCGCGGGTGGATCATGCCCGAGGAGCCCGTCGCCGTCAACCCCAAGACGCGCGATCTGATCTTCCGGGCCGTCGGTCGCCCCGGCGTGGTTCTCGTCACTGAGGGTCCGACGGCGCGCCTCAAGCCGCTGGTCAACGCTGAGAAGACCCGCATGCGCCGAGTCCTCCCAGACGTGCCGGTCCAGGTCATCAACGCCGGCACCGAGGAAGGCCAGGTCAAGCTCCAGGACCTCGTGAAGACGATGCGCAAGCTTCCGGCGCAGATCACCAAGGAAGAGGTCTACGCGGTGGACAAGCGGCTCTCGGCCATGCCGAAGAACCAGCTGCCCATCCCGAAGGGCATCGACCCCTCCCGCGCCCGCGCAAGCCGTCGAGGCCCGCGCTAGGCCGTCGAGGCACCCCGCAAGACCGAGAAACCCGCCCCGTCAGCTCGCTGACCGGGCGGGTTTCGTCTGTGCGGGTCTCATCCCCGAGGCAGATCTCGCTGCCGGAGTCTTGGTCAGTCCCGGAGGATGACCAGCCCCGTCAGTCGGTCGTTGAGCCCGCGCATGTCGTGGTTCATGATGAGGGCGGGAACGAAGAGCGTCAGGAGCAGGGAGCGCACGGACGCGCGGATGAAATACGGGGCGCTGTCCATGGGCGACGTCGCCCCCGCGACCCCGGCCACCCGCCCCCACTCCCCCCACCACCCACCCCCACTCCCCCCCCCCCAACCACCCCCCCCCACCCCCCGCCCCCCCACCCCCCCCACCCCCGGGGGGGGGGGGGGGCGAAGGGAAGAGAAAAGGTTGAAGTTCGGTCCCCCTGTAGCCGTTTCCCCCCCCCCGCCCCAACCTACCCCCCAGCACTTACAATAACGGAACTGTATATTCGTTTTAGATATAGAAATAGCGAACAAACACGGCCACACGTGTCTGATGATAGCCTGCTACAAGAAACACTTCAAGATTGCCAAGTACCTCCTCTCGATCGGAGCGGACGTGAACCGGAAAAGCTCGAAGGGAAACACGGCCCTTCACGATTGCGCGGAATCCGGCAGCTTGGAAATTCTTCAGCTTCTCATAAGTCA
>JAGLBH010000064.1 GCA_018260285.1 Arthrobacter sp.
GCGCGGCCCCCTCGAGCACCGCGGAGACGGCGGAGATCCGCTCGGCGAGGTCCGCCTCGTCGAAGCCCGAGACCTCGACGAGCAGGGCCGCGGCGGAGTCCGGCAGGTCGCGCCAGGAGGGGCTGGCCCCCTTGAAGTTGCCCACGGCCTCCCGCATGACGGGGCTGACGAGCAGCTCGCACGCATCCGCCCCGGCCTCCATGATGCGGTAGACGTATCCGGCGGCCTGCTGCATGTCCGGGAGCATGACCCAGGCGACGGCCTGCCGGGTGGCCAGCGGGCGCGTGGCGAGCTGGGCCTCGGCGATGAACCCGAGCGTCCCCTCGGCGCCCACGAGCAGGCGGCGAAGGATGTCGACGGCGTCGGCGCCGTCGAGGAACGCGTCGAGCCTCAGGGCGTTCGTGTTGCGGATCGTGAACTTGCGCCGGAGCCTGGCCGTCAGCTCGGAGTCCGCCTCGATTTCCGCCTTGAGCGTGAGGAGCCCGGCGACCAGGTCGGGCTCGGCGGCGGTGAGCCGGTCCAGGGCGTCCGGCGCAGAGGTGTCCAGGATATACCCGGAGGGAAGCACGATGACCGCATCTTTGATCGAGTGGTAGCTGTCCTGAGCCACCGTGCAGCGCATCCCGCCGGAGTTGTTGGAGAGGATCCCGCCGATCGTCGCCACGCTGGCCGAGGCCGGGTCCGGGCCGAACCTGCGGCCGCTGCGGGCGAGCATGGCCCGCACCGAGGCGAGGGTCTCGCCCGGGCAGACCCTCAGCGTCTCTCCCTCGAGGGCCATGCCCCGGAAGTGCGAGCGGGCGTCGACGAGGATGTCGTCGCCCTGGCTCTGCCCGTTGAGGGAGGAGCCCCCGGAGCGGAACGTGATGTGGCGCCTGTGCTCGCGGGCGTAGGCGAACAGCTTCGAGACGTCCTCGGCGCTCTGCGGGGACACGACCGCCTGGGGGTGGAGGCGATACGGGCTGGCGTCCGAGGCATAGCGCACGAGGTCGATCGGCCGGGCCTTGACGCGGTCCGCCCCGAGGAGCGCTTCGAGGTCCCTCCTGAGGGCTGCGGGGGTCCCGGAGCTCAGCTCGTCGGGGAAGCGGTCCGGTTCCGGGGCGCTTCCCTGGGGTCGCCCGATCATCGCTGCCTGAGTTTCCAGAAGTCTCGCCATAAAAACAAACCTACTCCCGAGGGCGGCTGTGCGCGAGGGCCTGAGAGGCAGGAGCGAGGAGGAGGCGGGCCTTCGGCGTCGTCGTCCCCTGCCGTTGCGCGAGTTAGGTGGGTCACATATACTGAACGCGCGGTCAGTAATTCGCCGCATCCCCTGACCCACCTGCCGCGGACGCTCCGGCAGAGGACTGAGAAGGAACCATGACCGATCGCCATGACGCTCAGGCAGAGCACGACGCCGAAGGCCAGGCCCAGTTCGACGCTCTGATCGACGCGGACTCCCGCATCGAGCCGCGAGACTGGATGCCGGCCGCCTACCGGAAGACGCTGCTGCGCCAGATCAGCCAGCACGCCCACTCGGAGATCATCGGCATGCAGCCGGAGGCCAACTGGATCACCCGCGCCCCCAGCCTCAAGCGCAAGTCCATCCTCATCGCCAAGGTGCAGGACGAGGCCGGCCACGGCCTGTACCTCTACTCGGCGGCGGAGACGCTCGGCCAGTCCCGCCACGAGATGATGGACGACCTCCTCGCCGGCAAGGCCAAGTACTCCTCGATCTTCAACTACCCGGCCCGCACGTGGGCGGACATGGGCGCCATCGGCTGGCTGGTCGACGGCGCGGCCATCTGCAACCAGGTGCCCCTCTGCCGCGCGAGCTACGGCCCGTACGGCCGCGCGATGGTCCGCATCTGCAAGGAGGAGTCGTTCCACCAGCGCCAGGGCTTCGAGATCCTCCTCGAGCTCGCCAACGGCACCCCCGAGCAGCGGCAGATGGCCCAGGACGCCGTCAACCGCTGGTACGCCCCGGCCCTCATGATGTTCGGCCCGCCGGATGACGAGTCCCCGAACTCCCAGCAGTCCATGGCCTGGAAGATCAAGCGCTTCTCCAACGACGAGCTGCGCCAGCGCTTCCTCGGCATGATGGTCGAGCAGGTCACGGTCCTCGGTCTCGAGCTGCCGGACAAGGACATCCGCTTCAACGAGGAGACGGGCAAGTGGGAGCACGGCCCGCTCGACTGGGCCGAGTTCTGGCGGGTCATCGGGGGCAGCGGCCCCTGCAACGCGCAGCGCATGGAGCGCCGCCGGGACGCCCACGCCGAGGGCGCCTGGGTTCGAGAGGCAGCGGCTGCGTACGCCGCCAAGCAGGCCGCCCGCGCGGCAGAGAAGGAGAAGGCGGCATGAGCCACAGCACCACGGAATCCTGGCCCCTCTGGGAGGTCTTCGTCCGCTCGGCCCGGGGCCTCTCCCACGTGCACGCGGGCTCCCTCCACGCGCCCGACGCCGACATGGCCCTGCGCAACGCCCGCGACCTCTACACGCGGCGCAACGAGGGCGTGAGCCTGTGGGTCGTGCCGGCCGAGGCCATCGTCGCCTCTGACCCGGACGCCAAGGGCCAATTCTTCGAGTCGCCCAAGGGCAAGGACTACCGCCACGCCACGTACTACACGAAGAGCGAAGGGGTGAAGCACCTGTGAGCGGCGAGCTGCGCACGGCACCGGCTGCGGACTTCGGCGTCGAGGGCGACGCGGCGGCCTCCGCCACCCGGATCACCCCGGGCTTCGCGCTCCGCCCCGAGGACATCGCGCTCCAGGCGGACACCCCCGGCGAGGAGGCCGCCCAGTACGCCCTGCGCCTCGGGGACGACGCCCTCATCCTGGCGCAGCGCCTGGCCTACTGGGTCTCGCGGGCGCCGGAGCTCGAAGAGGACATCGCGCTCGGCAACATCGCCCTGGACTGCCTGGGCCACGCCCGCAGCCTCCTCACCTACGCAGGCCGCGCCTGGGGCAAGACGGAGGACGACCTCGCCTACTTCCGCGACGAGGACGAGTTCCGCTGCGCCCACATCATGGAGCATCCCACCGGCGACTTCGGGCGCACGATTGCGCGTCAGCTGGTCGTCAGCGTGTACTTCCATGCCCTCTACTCACGCCTCTCCGGGGCCGTCGGGGAGGCGTCCGCCGACCCGACGATCGCCGCCATCGCCGCAAAGGCCGTCAAAGAGGTGGACTACCACCGCGACCACAGCGTCCAGTGGGCGCTGCGCCTCGGGGACGGCACGGAGGAGTCCCGCCGCCGGTTCCTCCACGGCCTCGACCTCACGTGGCCGGCCGTCGAGGAGCTCTTCGAGGACGACGACCTCACCCGCAGCCTCTCCGAGCAGGGCGTCGCCGTGCTCCCGAGCTCCCTCCGCGAGCAGGTCCTCGGGGAGATCTCCGCGGTCCTCGCCGAGTTCGACGCCGAGCTGCCCCAGCTTCCCGCAGCCACAGGGGGAGGCCGCCGCGGCCAGCACTCCGAATACCTCGGCTACATCCTCGCCGAGATGCAGGTGCTCGCGCGGCAGCACCCCGGAGCGAGCTGGTAGGGGCCGCCGTGCGGGAATGGGAGGCTGCGGCCGGCGTCGTCGACCCCGAGATCCCGGTCCTCACGATCGAGGACCTGGGGATCCTGAGGGACGTCAGCATCGGGGACGACGGCGCGGCCACCGTGACCATCACCCCCACCTACTCGGGATGCCCCGCGATGGAGCACATCACGGCGGACATCAAGGCCGCCTTCCGCGAGGCGGGGCTGCCGACGCCGGAGGTGCGGCTCGTGCTCAGCCCCGCGTGGACCACGGACTGGATGAGCGAGGCCGGCCGGGCGAAGCTCGAGGAGTACGGGATCGCGCCGCCCTCCGGCACGGCCCAGGCCGGGCCCGTGAGGCTCGGGCTGACGGTCAAGTGCCCCCAGTGCCATTCGCTCAGCACGCGGGAGCTCTCCCGCTTCGGATCCACCAGCTGCAAAGCCCTGTACGTCTGCCAGGACTGCCGGGAACCCTTCGACTACTTCAAGGTGCTCTAGATGATTGAACCGCTCGCGCCCGAGGCCGCTTCTCGCCGCGGTGCCTTCCACACCCTGACCGTCTCCGACGTGCGCTCCCTGACGGCCGACTCCATCGAGGTGGCGTTCGAGGTCCCCGCCGAGCTGCGCGGCGCCTTCGACTACGCTCCCGGCCAGTACGTGGCGCTCCGCAAGGAGCTCGAGGTCGACGGCGAGCTGCGCGAGGTCCGCCGCTCCTACTCCCTCTGCGCCCGGCCGGTCACCCGCCCCGACGGCAGCGGCGAGATCCGTGTGGCCATCAAGAGGGGCCTCGGCGGCCTCTTCTCCAACTGGGCCAATGACACGCTGCGCCCGGGGGAGAGCATCGACGTCATGAGCCCCGCCGGGACGTTCGTCTCCAAGCGTGCCGTGGAGGAGCTGGCCCAGGAGGAGGACGTCTTCGTCGCGGTGGCCGCAGGCTCCGGCATCACGCCGATCATGGCGATCGTCCAGACCCTCCTCGAGACCAGTCCGCGGGCCCGCGTGGACCTCGTCTACGCGAACAAGTCCGCCACGGACATCATGTTCCTCGAGGACCTGGCCGACCTCAAGGACCGCTGGCCCACCCGCCTCGCCGTGCACCACGTGCTCTCGCGCGAGCAGCGCATCTCCCCGGTGCTCACGGGGCGGATCGACGCGGAGAAGATCCGCCGCCTCCTCACCGGGGTGCTCCGCGTGGAGCAGGTCCAGGAGTGGTTCCTCTGCGGCCCGTTCGAGCTGGTCCAGCTCGTCCGGGACACCCTCGCGGACCTGGGGGTCGACGCCGACCGCGTGCGGTTCGAGCTCTTCACCACCGGGACGGCCGGCTCGGTGGAGGGCTCCCGGGGGCGGGAGGTCCTCGACAGCGCGGGGCCGTCCTATCGGATCGACTTCAACCTCGACGGCCTCCAGGGCACGGTCGAGTCCCCGGTGGCCGCCCGGGAGACCGTGCTCAATGCGGCTCTGCGCGTGCGTCCGGACGTGCCGTTCGCGTGCGCGGGCGGCGTGTGCGGGACGTGCCGCGCGAAGGTCGTCGAGGGCACGGTCGAGATGGGGGAGAACTACGCTTTGGAGAAGGACGAGCTCGAGAAGGGCTACATCCTGACCTGCCAGAGTCGCCCGACGAGCGAGCGCGTGCTCGTGGACTACGACGCCTGACCCACTCAAGGAGACCTGCCGTGATCGAACTGCACACCAACGGGCGCATCGCCGAGATCGTCCTCAACGCCCCCGAGCGCCTCAACGCCCTGGGGGAGGAGGACATCCTGGCCCTGACGCAGGCGATCGAGGAGTCCGCAGCCCTGGCCGAGGCCGGCGAGGTGCGGGTCGTCTTCCTCCGGGCCGAGGGCCGGGCGTTCTCGGCGGGGCGCAACCTCAAGGGCCTCCAGCCCGGCGCCGAGGACACGGGCGCCTACCTCACGGAGCACGTCATCCCGCTCATGCGGGCGATGTCCGAGCTGCCGATCCCCATCGTGGCCGCGGCCCAGGGCGCAACGCTCGGGGCGGGCCTGGGCGTGCTGGCCTCGTGCGACGTGGTCTACGTGGCGGAGAACGCGAAGTTCGGCTCGCCCTTCGGCGCCCTGGGCCTCATCCTGGACTGCGGCGGCCACTGGCTCTTCGCAGACCGTCTGGGAGGCCAGCGCGCCATGGACCTCATCCTCACGGGCGAGCTCATGTCCGGCGCGGAGGCCGTGGCGGCAGGGCTCTTCTCCCGGGCGGTTCCGGCGGAGGAGCTCGAGGCCTTCGCCCGCGAGCGGGTCGAGAGGATCGCGGCCGGCCCCTCTCAGGCGTTCCGCGCGTCCAAGCGCGTGCTGAGCCAGATCCGGGACAGCTCCCTGGGCTTCTGGGACGCGCTCGACGTCGAGAGCGCCGAGCAGGTGGAGCTGGGCGCGAGCGCCGACTACGCCGAGGGCCTCGCCGCCTTCCAGGAGAAGCGCCCTCCGCTGTTCGAGTAGCGGCCGCACCCTCTCCTCTGGCTTCCCTCCCCCGGCCCCCTGGCCCCCCCGGCTTGATCACACAAGAACGGCTTGTTCACACCCAAAAGCGGTATGAACAAGCCGTTCTTGTGTGATCTAGCCGTTCTCGTGATGACGTCAGCGCCCCTTGCCGGCGCCGTCCTCGAAGACGAGGGAGGTGCGGGCGTCGAGCACTCCGGGCAGGCTCTGGATGCGGTCGAAGATCACCCGGCGCAGGTCGGCGGCGTCGCGCGCGCGGATGAGGAGGACGACGTCGAACTCCCCGCCGACGAGCGCATAGTGCTCCAGCTCGTCCAGCTCGAGGAGGGCCGTCTTGAGCTCCCGCCACGATGACTGGCGAACCTTGAGGAAGACGTAGGCGGTCTCGCGCAGGCCCGCCTTGGCAGGATCGACGACGGCGCGATATCCCGTGATGACGCCCGACTCCTGGAGGCGCCTGATGCGGGCGTAGGCGTGGCTGCGGGAGATGTGGACCCGCTCGGCGACGGCGGCCACGGCGAGGCGGCCGTCCGCGCGCAGCTCGGCGAGGATGGCGTGGTCGATCTCGTCGAGGCCCTCGGTCATGCGCCTATCCTAGCCAGCCCGGCGGGGCGGGAGGCGGGTGCGCGGCGGGGTCGGACGCAGTGACTGACAGGGCGCGGACGATAGACCCTGATGCGCGGACGACATCGGCAGAATGTCCTCTCAGGCAGGGGGAAAATGGGCGAATCGTCTTCACTTTGGCGAGATGCTGGCGACATGAGCACAGTCGCTTCACAATGGGTGGAAAGCGTTAAATGTAGTGCAGGTCACAGAGCTTTTCGAGTGCAGCCATTCGAGGGCGCGGACCCGCCTGAGCCAAGGAGCCCCCGTGGCAGAGCCCTCTCCCGTGCCGCCTCTCGAGCACGCCGCCCCCGCCGAACATCCCGCCTCCAGCCCAGCAGACCAGACCGCCCCCGCCTGGAGGCAGTTCGGCATCACGGTGGAGGACTACCTGCTGCCCGCGCGGGACCAGATCCGCATGGTGGCCCCCGACGGCACGCTCCTCGACCGCGCCGAGCAGGGCACCCAGCCCGGGCACGAGTACCCGCTGCCGAGCGACGAGGAGCTGCTCAGGGCGTACGAGGCCCTCGTCGTCGGCCGCCGCGTCAACGACCAGAACTCGGCGCTCGTGCGCCAGGGCCGCATGGCCGTCTACCCGAGCAGCCACGGCCAGGAGGCCTGCCAGGTGGCCGCCGCCCTGTGCCTCGGGGAGAACGACTGGATGTTCCCCACGTACCGGGACTCCGTGGCCGTCATGACCCGCGGCGTGAGCCCCTCCGAGACGATGACCCTCTTCCGGGGCGACTGGCACGGCGGCTACGACCCCCACAGGCACAAGGTCGGCATCCAGTCCACGCCCCTGACGACGCAGCTGCTCCACGCCGTGGGCGTCGCGCACGCCGCCAAGCTCAGGGGCGAGACCCAGGTGGTGCTCGCCATGTGCGGCGACGGCGCCACGAGCGAGGGCGACTTCCACGAGGCCCTCAACTTCGCGGCCGTCTCCAGGCTGCCCGTCATCTTCTTCGTGCAGAACAACCAGTACGCCATCTCGGTGCCGCTCAAGGCGCAGACGGCCGCGCCGTCGCTCGCGCACAAGGCCGTCGGCTACGGCATGGCGGGGGAGCGCGTCGACGGCAATGACCTCGTGGCCCTCCTCGCCGTCCTCCGCCGCGCCGTGGACCTGTGCCGCCGCGGCGAGGGCCCCCTCCTCGTCGAGGCGCAGACCTACCGGATGCAGGCCCACACGAACGCCGACGACGCCACCCGCTACCGCGAGGACGCCGAGGTCAGGGAGTGGGAGGCCAAGGACCCGGTGCTCCGGGCCCGCGCCTACCTCGCCTCGTGCGGGGTGCTGGACGACGACGCCGAGGCCCGCATCGCGCAGGCCGCCGAGGACACGGCCGCCCGCCTCCGCGCGAGCATGAACGAGGAGAGCCGCCCGGACCCCTCGGAGCTCTTCGCCCACGTCTACAGCCAGAAGACACCGCAGCTGGAGGAGCAGGAGGCCTTCCTCGCGGAGGAGCTCTCCCGCGAGGCGGCCCACCACGCCGCCGCCCACAGCACCGCCGCCGGAAAGGAGGCCTGAGCATGGCCACGATGACATTCGCCAAGGCCCTCAACACCGCGCTGGCCGATGCGATGGAGCAGGACCGCCGCGTGGTGGTCTTCGGTGAGGACGTGGGGCGTCTCGGCGGCGTCTTCCGCATCACGGACGGCCTGACCGCCGCCTTCGGGGAGGACCGCTGCTGGGACACCCCGTTGGCCGAGTCCGGCATCATCGGCACGGCGCTGGGCATGGCCATGAACGGCCTGCGCCCCGTGGTGGAGATGCAGTTCGACGCCTTCGCCTACCCCGCCCTCGAGCAGATCTTCAGCCACGTCGCCAAGATGCGCAACCGCACGCGGGGCGCGGTGACGCTGCCCATGGTCATCCGCATTCCCTACGCGGGAGGCATCGGCGGCGTCGAGCACCACTGCGACTCCTCGGAGTCCTATTACGCCCATACGCCGGGCCTCAAGGTCTACACGCCGGCCACGCCTCAGGATGCCTACTCTCTCCTCCGGGAGGCCATCGACTCGGATGACCCCGTCGTGTTCTTCGAGCCGAAGAAGCTCTACTGGTCCAAGGGGGACGTGAACGCGGCACACGAGAGCCGCCCGGGCATCGCCCCCACCGAGGGCCGAGCAGCCCTGGCCCGCGAGGGCACGGACGCAACGCTCATCGCCTACGGCCCCTCGGTGCCCACGGCCCTCGCGGCCGCCGAAGCCGCCGCGGGGGAGGGGCGCAGCCTCGAGGT
>JAGLBH010000065.1:0-3010 GCA_018260285.1 Arthrobacter sp.
CTCGCCGAGGCCCGAGCAGCCCACGGGAAGACCTCGTCCTCGTCGGGGCGGGGTCGGCGCGCCCACGCCCTCGGGGACGGGCGGCTCAGCCTCGTGCTCTTCGGCACGGGGGTCCAGGCGTGGGAACACGCCCGGACGTTCGCAGACTGCTTCCCCATCGGCCGCGTCACCGTCGTGGGGCGGAGCCTCTCCAAGGCCGAGGCCCTGGCCGAGCGAGTCACCGGGGAGCTGGGGCTCAAGGCCTCTGCGCTGGCCGCTGGAAAGGATTCTCCCGCGCTGGAACGGGTTCTCTCCGAGGCGGACATCGTTCTCACGTGCACGTCCTCCACGGATCCCCTCTTCTCGGGGGATCTCGTGAAGGAGGGCTGCGTCGTCGTCGCCATGGGATCCCACGACCCGAGCGCTCGCGAGCTGGATGACGCCCTGCTCTCCCGAGCCGAGGTCTTCGTGGAGTCCCGGAAGAGCGCCGTGGCGGAGGCGGGGGAGATCATCCAGGCGCTGGAGTCAGACGCGATTGTGAGTCAGTACTCCCTCACCACCCTCGCCGAGGCGGTCTTCTACGGGCGCCGCAGCTTCGACCGGCCAGCGGTCTTCAAGACCACGGGCATGCCCTGGCAGGACCTCGCCCTCGCGGCCGCCTGCCTCAGCGACTGAGAGCAGGGCTCAAGCAGGGCGGGAGAGTAGGCGCAGGGCTCGAGCAGGGCGGGAGAGCGGGCGAACGGCAGGCCGCTCAGCCCTCGAGGTAGGCTGCCTCGAACTCTGCGGCGGTCATGGAGGCGAGGCTGCGCTCGACGTCGTCGCACGCGGCCTCGGCATCTTCAAGCGTTCCCGGGGTGAGGCGCAGGACTTCGCCCTCGTCGGAGCGGCGGCGCACGACGACGTCTGCCTCTCGGACCGAGGTGCCCGGTCCGCCCAGCGCCATCTCGGCGGCTGCGGCGATCCATTCTCCGGCCTGGCGGAGGACGCTGCCCTCGCCGCCTTCGATGCGGGCGTCGTAGACGGTGTTGGCGCGCGGGGCGGAGCCCTCGGGGGCCGTGCCGGCCGCAGGGGTGATGATGTCAGTCATGGAGATCTCCTTCGGTGGGCTTACTGGTCCCCAGCCTAGAGGACTCTGCGGACGGGAGGGCCCCCTGCCCCAGGCGGCCCTGGGACTCCTCCAGGTAGCAGGCGGCGCAGAGGGACTCGTAGGTGACGGACTCGCCGTCGATGGCCACCTGGCTGCCGTCGAAGACGAAGCGGTCCCCGACCCGCCGGCCGTTGAAGAGCGCCTTCCGGCCGCAGCGGCAGATGGTCTTGAGCTCCTCCAGGGTGTGCGCGAGCTCAAGGAGCCGCCCCGCCCCGGGGAAGGCCTTGGTCTGGAAGTCCGTGCGGATCCCGTACGCCAGGACCGGCACGCCGTCCAGCACCGCGATCTTCAGGAGGCTGTCCACCTGGGCGGGGGTGAGGAACTGGGCCTCGTCCACGAGGAGGCAGGCCACCCGCGGCAGGGGGATGTCCGGTGTGAGCGCCTCGGCTCCTTGAGCGGCCGCGCGGAAGAGCTCCTGGACGTCGTCGTCGGGGTGGATGAGGAAGTCCACGGTGCGCCGCACCCCGAGGCGGGAGACCACCTGGTCCGCCCCCTTGGAGTCGATGCCCGGCTTGGCCAGGAGCACCCGCTGGCCCCGCTCCTCGTAGTTGAAGGCGGCCTGGAGAAGCGCCGTCGTCTTGCCCGAATTCATGGCGCCGTAGCGGAAATAGAGTTTGGCCAAGGTGATCTTCTCTCGAGGGCGGGGCGTGCGGGGTGTTCGTCGCGCTACGGAACCAGCGTGCTGGCGATGCCCGTGTAGCCCTGGGGGGTGAGCTTCAGGAGACGCTCCTCAGCCTCGGCGGACAGGCCGAGACCCTCGACGAACTCCCGCATGCGGGCTGCGTCCACGCGCTGGCCGCGGGTCAGGTCCTTGAGGCGCTCGTAGGGGTTCTCCATCCCGGGAACGCCCGCGATGGCCTCAGCGCGCATGACCGTCTGGATCGCCTCGCCGAGGACCTCCCAGTTCGTGTCGAGGTCGGCGAGGAGGGCGTCCTCGGCGACGTCCAGCTGCTTGAGCCCCTTGGCCACATTGGAGAGGGCCAGGAGGGAGTGGCCGAAGCCGATGCCGATGTTGCGCTGCGAGGAGGAGTCCGTGAGGTCTCGCTGCCAGCGGCTCGTCACGAGGGTGGCCCCGAGGGAGTCCAGCACGGCGCAGGAGAGCTCGAGGTTGGCCTCGGCGTTCTCGAAGCGGATCGGGTTCACCTTGTGCGGCATGGTCGAGGAGCCCGTGGCGCCCGCAACCGGGATCTGCTTGAAGTAGCCGATCGAGATGTAGCTCCACACGTCCGTGCAGAAGTTGTGGAGAATCCGGTTGAAGCGGGCGATGTCTGCGTAGAGCTCCGCCTGCCAGTCATGCGACTCGATCTGCGTGGTCAGCGGGTTCCACGTGAGGCCCAGGCCCTCGACGAACTCCCGGGAGACCTTCTGCCAGTCTGCCGAGGGGACCGCGGAGACGTGCGCCGCGTAGGTTCCCGTGGCTCCGTTGATCTTGCCGAGGAACTCCTGCTGCTCGATGCGGCCCAGCTGGCGGCTCAGCCGGTGCGCTGTCACCGCGAGCTCCTTGCCGAGGGTGGTGGGGGTGGCGGGCTGGCCGTGCGTGCGGGAGAGCATGGGGGTCGAGGCCAGCTCGGAGGCCATGCCCGAGATCTGCTCGACGACGCCGCGGGCCGCCGGGAGCCAGACCTGCTGGACGGCATCCCGCACGCCGAGGGCGTAGGCGAGGTTGTTGATGTCCTCGGAGGTGCACGCGAAGTGCACGAGGGGCTTCAGGTGCCCCAGGCCCAGGCCTTCGAGGCGAGCGCCGATGAAGTACTCCACTGCCTTGACGTCATGGACCGTCACGGCCTCGGTCTCTGCGAGCTCGGCCACGGAGGTCTCGTCGAAGCCGGTGACGATGGCGCGCAGGCCTGCCTTCTGGTCCTCCGTCAGGGGCTCCAGACCCGG
>JAGLBH010000065.1:3020-8723 GCA_018260285.1 Arthrobacter sp.
GACCCGGAAGAACCCGGTTCTCCGTCAGGTAGATGAACCACTCCACCTCGACGTGGATGCGGTCACGGTTGAGCGCGGCTTCCGAGAGGTGGTCGACGAGCGGGGCCGTCTGCGCGCGGTAGCGGCCGTCCAGCGGGCCGAGGGCGATGCCGGAGTCTGCGAGGGACGTGCGGCCGTCAGCAAGAACGGTGTCAGTGGTGTTGTGAGCCATGCGTCCATTCTTTCACGCCTCCGCCCGGCGGTTTCGGGGCCGCCGGCGAACGTGGATAACTTTCTCGCCGAGTTGTCCACGTATGGCACTTGTCCACAGGCGGCGGCGTCGTCGTTCTCTCTACAGTGAGGGGACTGCCGCGCGGAGGGCTCGTGCGGAGGAGCGACGAAGGGGGCTGACGATGGTGCCGACACTGACCGCAGCGGAGATCTCCCGGTGGGGAGAGCACGCGGAGATGACTCGAGCCGTTCTGGAGGACATCACCCGGGCGGAGTGGACGTCCCCCGCGGCCGAGCGCATGCGTGAGAGGGTCGCGGGCTGCAGGGCGGTCCTCGGCCGGCTGGAGGACGCGATCGACCGGGCGAAGGCCCTCGCGGCCACCCTGCAGGAGGCTCTCCGCCAGGCCGAGCACCGGATGGCGAGAGGGGAGGGGCTGTGAGCGGGGTCGAGGTGAGCTTCCGGTGGAGCGAGTTCGCCCGCCTCGTCGAGCGGTACAGCAGCGCGGTGGAAGAGCTCGGGCCCATGGTCTACCGGAGCCGGGAGGCGGCGGAGTTCATGCTGGAGAGGATCCACCCCGATCCGGAGGTGAGGCAGGTGGCCTCCCACTTCGCGAGGGCCCTGGGGGAGCTGGCGGGGCAGGCGGACGGGCTGAGCAGGGAGCTTGACCTGCTCGCAGAGCGGGTGGGCCAGGCGGGGGCGTCCTACCTGGAGATGGAGGAGAGCGTGACCCTCCGCGGCCTGCTGGACGGCTCGCTCACGAAGGACGAGCTGCAGCGGATTCTGGCCTCGGCGGACTCGCCCCCGGGGCAGATGCTTCTGGGCGCAGCGGGCTTCGGGACGCCTGCGCTCCTCCTGGCCCATCTTCTCAAGAGCGGGCGGAAGCCGGGAGACGCGGGGATTCTCAGCGGGGGGATGGGCGCGGTGCTCCAGGCGGCGGGGTTCCGGCAGAGGCAGCGGCCCGTGGAGGTGAAGTCCTCCAAGCCCGCCCGCCCGCACCGCCGACGCCTGGATGAGGGAGCCGCCGCCTATCTGCACGAGGGGCTCGAGATCGCCAAGGAGGAGGCCCGCCCCTGGGAGGCCCAGGAGAGGAGCGCTGCGGTGGTCGAGCGCCTCCGGCAGGAGGGGGCCCCGGACGTGCTGGTCGTCTATCTGCCGGGCTCTGCGGACCTCACGGATCTCGCCTCGAACAACCCCAACGGGGTGATCGGGCTCGGGGACGCCCTGTACGGCCGGTCCGCTGCGATGAGGAGCGGGGTGGAAGAGGCCCTCCAGCAGGCGGGCCACCGCCCGGGGGAGCCCGTAGTGCTCGCCGGCCACAGCCAGGGAGGGATGCACGCCGCGAATCTCGGGGCGGACCCTGAGTTCGTCTCGCGATACTCCGTGCGGGCCGTCTACACGGAGGGCTCACCGGTGGGGGCCACCGCGCTGGACCCGCGGGTGCTCGGGGTCCACGTGGAGAACCTGGGCGACTCCGTTCCCGCGCTGGAGGGCCAGGACAACCCCCGCGGCACCCAGCGGACCACCCTCACCGCCCCGATCGACTACCCCGACGCCGGCCATGCCCCGGGCATGCCGCCCGAGCACGCCCTCTCGGAGTACGGGCGCGCGGCCCAGCACATGGACCTCCGGACGGGGAGCCTGGCCGAGCAGTCCGCCAAGCTCCGGCTCGCCTCTCTCCTGGAGGGCGACGGCGGGGGCGGCACGGGGTCTGGGCGGCCTGCGCCGCTCACGGCCTTCGAGATCGGGCAGAAGAGGGACGCGCCGCCGCCCCATGAGTCCTGGTCCTGGGGAGGGGGCGGCTCGGCCCGTAATTCCCGGGGGAATTGACCTCTAGACAGGATGAGCCAGGTGGATAGGGTGAGAGGTATGAACGAATCACTGAAGAACGCGCGCTCGCGCTCCGTGCTGGGCCGCCTGCCCGAGTACAAGGCCGGGAAGGCGCCCGCCCAGGTGCCGGGGCTGACCAGCTACAAGCTTTCCTCCAACGAGAACCCGCTGCCGCCGCTGCCAGCGGTCTCCGAGGCCATCGCCGCTGAGACGGCCGTCAACCGCTACCCGGACCCGGCGACAGTCCAGCTGCGGCAGGCTATCGCCCAGGCCTTCGGCATCAGCGCGGAGGACATCGTTCCAGGGCAGGGCTCGCTCGGCGCGCTCAACCAGATCCTCGCCGCCTTTGCCGGGCAGGAGCCGGGCCAGCCTGCGGACGAGGTGATCTTCGCCTGGCGCTCCTTCGAGGCCTACCCGATCAGCGTCACCCTGGCCGGGGCCACCCCCGTCCCCGTGCCCAACGCGGCCGACGGCTCCCACGACTTCGAGGCGATGCTCGCCGCGATCACCGAGCAGACGCGGGTCATTCTGCTCTGCACGCCGAACAACCCGACGGGCCCGGCGATGACGCACCAGCAGGTCGAGGACTTCCTGGCGCGCGTTCCGGAGGACATCGTGGTGGTTCTCGACGAGGCCTACATCGAGTTCGTCCGCCTGGAGGGCGCGGTGGACGGCATTCGCCTCTACCAGGAGCACCCGAACGTGATCGTGCTCCGCACCTTCTCCAAAGCCCATGGGCTCGCCGGGCTGCGGGTGGGGTACTCCCTCCAGGGGCCAGCGCTCACGCCAGCCGTGCGCGCGGCTGCGGTGCCCTTCGCCGTGACCCGCATGGCGGAGGCTGCGGCAACGGTGTCCCTGGCGCGCCTGCCCGAGGTGCTGGAGCGCGTGGAGCAGCTCGTGCAGGAGCGGACCCGGGTGGTCGAGGGGCTCAAGAAGATCGGCTGGGAGGTCCCGGAGACGCACGCGAACTTCGTGTGGCTGGACTTCTCCGGGGCCGAGCAGGATGCGGCTGAGTTCGCGGAGGCGGCTTCCGGCGTCGCCCTCTCGGTGAGGGCCTTCCCGGGCGAGGGAGTGCGCGTGAGCATCGGGGAGACCGAGGCGAACACGCGCTTCCTGGAGCTGTGCCGCACGTATCCCACGGCTCCCCAGCGGATTCGGCGCTGATTTCCTCAGCAGGAATATGAGGAAGAAAGAATATATCTTCTTCGGTTCTTCTGCGGAACAATGGGAAGAACGATGACCGAGGAGAGACGCATGACGAGCGCCGCCGCGCAGACAGCCCCCATGCTGCAGTTTCTGGATCCTGCCGGGCGGCTTGCCGTCCCGGAGGGCTACGAAGAGGAGTTCGCCGCCCTGACCCCCGAGCTGCTGCTCAGGCTGCACCGGGACATGGCGGTGACGCGGCGCTTCGACTCAGAGGGCACCAGCCTCCAGCGGCAGGGCCACTTGGCCCTCTGGGTCCCTCTCCTCGGCCAGGAGGCCGCCCAGATCGGGATCGGCCACGCCATGCAGCCGCAGGACTACGCGTTCCCCACCTATCGGGAGCACGGCGTGGCCTACACGCGCGGCATGGATGTGGCCGAGCTGTTCGACACCTTCCGCGGCGCCGCCCACTCCGGGCTCGATCCCCAGAAGCACAACTTCCACCACTACACGATGGTGCTCGCAGCCCAGTTGCCCCATGCCGTCGGGTACGCGATGGCGAGCGCGTGGGACGCCCAGCGGGCCGGTCAGAGTGTCCCCGGGCAGGCGACGGTCGCCTTCTTCGGGGACGGCTCGAGCAGCGAGGGCGACGCCCACGAGGCCATGGTCTTCGCCTCCTCCTACAAGGCGCCCGTCGTCTTCTTCAACCAGAACAACCAGTACGCCATCTCGGTGCCGCTGAGGGTCCAGACCCAGGTGCCCCTCGCAGACCGGGCCGCATCCTACGGATTCCCGGGGATTCGGGTGGACGGGAACGACGTCGTCGCCACCTACCTGGCCTCATGCCGCGCGCTCAGGGACGCCCGTGAGGGCCGCGGGCCGAGCCTCATCGAGGCGTACACGTACCGCCTCTCGGCGCACACCACGGCGGACGATCCCACCAAGTACCGCACGCGCGCGGAGGAGGACGAGTGGCGGGAGAAGGATCCGCTCGTGCGCTTCGAGGCCTACCTCCGTCGCGAGGGGATTCTCACCGACGAGGCCGCCCAGGCTGCTCGGGACGAGGGGGATCGCGTGGCCGCCCGCATCCGGGAGCACGTCCTCAGCGCCGCAGACCCCGTGCTCGCGGACTCCTTCCGCGTGGTCTACGGGGAGGAGCACCCGCTGGTCACCCAGGAGCTCGCCGAACACCGCGAGTACCAGGCCAGCTTCGAGGACGACCACGGAAAGCAGGCCTGACATGGCAACCCAGACCATGACCATCGCCAAGGCGATCAACGCGGGCCTCCGGGCTCTGCTCGAGACGAATGAGAAGTCCCTGCTCATGGGCGAGGACATCGGGGCCCTCGGCGGGGTCTACCGGGTGACGGAGGGCCTGCAGAAGGACTTCGGGGCGGACAGGGTGCTGGACACGCCCCTCGCGGAGTCCGGGATCGTGGGGACAGCCATCGGCATGGCCATCCGCGGATACCGTCCCGTGTGCGAGATCCAGTTCGACGGCTTCGTGTTCCCCGCCTTCAACCAGATCACCACGCAGCTGGCCAAGTATCGCACCCGCAGCGCCGGGCGCTACGGGGCCCCGGTGGTCATCCGCATTCCCTACGGAGGCGGCATCGGGTCCATCGAGCATCACTCCGAGTCGCCCGAGGCGCTTTTCGCCCATACGGCGGGGCTGCGCATCATCACCCCGTCCACCCCGCAGGACGCCTACTGGATGATCCAGCAGGCCGCCCACTGCGAGGACCCCGTGATCTTCTTCGAGCCGAAGCGCCGCTACTGGGTCAAGGGCGAGGTCAGCCTGGACCAGAATCCGGGGGATCCCTTCTCGGCGGCGGTGGTGCGCGAGGGCACGGACGCGACGATCGTGGCCTACGGCCCCCTCGTGGCCACCGCCCTGGCCGCCGCCGAGGCTGCCCAGGAAGAAGGACGCAGCGTTGAGGTCATCGACCTGCGCTCGATCTCCCCCATCGACTTCGAGACCGTCATCGCCTCTGCCGTCAAGACGGGCCGCCTCATCGTGACCCACGAGGCTCCGACGTTCGGCGGGATCGGCGGGGAGATCGCCGCTCGCGTCACGGAGGCGGCCTTCCTCTCCCTCGAGGCGCCGGTGCTGCGCGTGGGCGGCTTCCACATGCCCTACCCCGTGGCCGCCGTGGAGGAGGAGTATCTGCCGGACGTGGACAAGCTCCTCACCGCCCTCGACCGCACCTTCAGCTACTAGGAGACACCCGTGAGTGCGCATACCTTCACTCTTCCCGACGTCGGAGAGGGCCTCACCGAGGCGGAGATCGTCTCGTGGAAGCTGGCTGAGGGCGACTCCGTTCGCCTCAACCAGGTGGTTCTCGAAATCGAGACCGCCAAGTCCCTCGTGGAGCTGCCTAGCCCTTTCGAGGGCACGCTGAGCCGCATCCTCGTGCAGGAGGGGCAGACGGTGCCCGTGGGGACTCCGATCTACGAGGTGGCAGGCGCCGGGGCGGACGAGCCGGGCGCGGAGCAGCCCGCCGAGGGCGAGCAGATCAAGC
>JAGLBH010000066.1:0-1595 GCA_018260285.1 Arthrobacter sp.
AGTAGGCGCGGTAGGCCACGCCGAGCGGCCGGTCGTCGCGCTTCTCCAGCCCGCGGCTCACGGCCGTGCGGGTCGAGTTGCCGTCGGCGGCCAGGACCACGTCGGCGAAGAAGTCCTCGGTCTGGCCCGTGCGGCGGCCGTTCTCGTCGAGAATCGACGCGCGGAGTCCGACGACGCGGCCCGCCTCGTCCTCCAGCGCCTCCGAGACGCTGTGCCCCTCGAGGATGACGGCCCCGGCGGAGCGCGCGTGCGCTGCCAGCTGCTCGTCGAACCCCAGGCGGGTGCGCGTCAGGCCGTAGTCCGGGAAATCCGGCGAGTCCCAGGGCAGCTCGAGGGAGCGGCCGGCTGCGATGAGCTTGAGCCCCTTGGTCCGTCGATACCCCTCGGCCTCGCCGTGAGGCAGGCCGATGAGCTGCATCTCCCGCACGGCCCGCGGCGTCAGGCCGTCCCCGCAGACCTTCTCCCGGGGGAAGCGGGTCTTCTCGAGCACGGTGACCTCGACGCCCGCCTGGGCAAGATGCCACGCTGCCGTGGAGCCGGCCGGGCCAGCGCCCGCGATGAGGACCCGCATCAGTAGGCGGCCCGGGCCGCGCGGCGGCGCAGACGCTCCTCGGGGGTGGGCGTGCGGCCGTCCTCGGAGAGGCCCGGGGCGGCCGAGGCCAGCTTTCGGGCGCGGTGCAGCGCCACGATGCCGCCGGTCAGGTTGCGGTACTCCACGTCGACGAACCCGGCGTTCGCGATGAGCTGCGCGAGCTCCTCCTGGCCCGGCCACACGCGGATCGACTCGGCGAGGTACACGTAGGCGTCCGGGTTCGGGGTGATCGTGCGCGCCACGGACGGCAGCGCCCGCATGAGGTACTCGAGGTACACGGTGCGGAAGGCCGCGTTGGTCGGCTGGGAGAACTCGGCGATGACGAGGCGGCCGCCGGGCTTGAGCACGCGGTGCATCTCGGAGAGGGCCTTGGCCGTGTCCTGCACGTTGCGCAGGCCGTAGGAGATCGTCACGACGTCGAACGAGGCGTCCTCGAACGGCAGGTCCATGGCGTCCGCGTAGACGAACTGGATGTCCGGGCGGCGCTCGCGGCCCACCGCGAGCATGCCCTCGGAGATGTCTCCGGCGACGACGTCGATCCCCGCGTCCGCGAAGGGCTCGCTCGAGGTGCCCGTGCCCGCGGCGAGGTCCAGCACGCGGTCTCCCGGCTCGGCCTCGGCGGCGGCCACGGTGTGGCGGCGCCAGGAGCGGGTCTGCCCGAAGGCGAGGAGGTCGTTGAGCAGGTCATACCGGGGAGCCACGTGGTCAAACATCTGGGCGATCTCGGAGGGCTCCTTCTCCAACGTCGCTGCCTTCGGTGCGCTGTCCAGGCCAGGGGCCGTGCTGTTGTTCGTCATCACCCCACCATCCTCCCACTTTCAGCAGGCAGTGTGCGAAGCCGGACTAGACTGGCTCTCATCATGACCGAGCCCTCTTCACCGCACGCCCCCTCCCCCCTGCGCTCCCTGAGCTTCCCCCTCCCGAGGGACGCGGCGGCCGAGCTCGGCCTCTCCGGCAGCCTGGGGCCGCTCGCCGCAGCGGAGGGAGCGCTCGTGTGGATCCG
>JAGLBH010000066.1:1605-8657 GCA_018260285.1 Arthrobacter sp.
GTGGGATTCGGCTCCGTCGCTCGCCTCCAGGCCACCGGGCCGGACCGGTTCCAGCAGCTCCAGCGGGACTTCGCCGCGCTCACCGCAGGGGGCGCCCCCTCCCCGGCTGAGAGCAGCCAGCCGTCGTCCGGCTCCCCGGCACCGGCCATCCCCGGCGTGGGCGTCATGGCCTTCTCCAAGGTGGCCTACTCGAAGCGCTCGGCCGGTCCGAGCGAGCTCATCGTGCCGCGAGTCGTCGTCGCGCACCCGGAGGCGGACTTCCTGCCCGCCTCCGACCACTCCCTTCTCGCAGCCCCCTGGATCACCCTCATCTCCTCCGACCCCGCCGAGGAGCTCACTCAGGAGCGGGCGCTCGCGGAGCTCGCCTCCTTCGCCCGGCGCGCCGAGCCGGATCGGGTGAGAACGGAGGACGACGCCGTCGAAGCCGGCGCGCTGAGCGAGGCCGCCTGGAAGAGCGCCGTCGGGGCCGCCGTGGACGTCATCGAGAAGGGCGAGGTGACGAAGGTCGTCATGGCCCGGGACGTCCTCGTCCGCACCGCCAGCCCCATCTCCCGCTCCGAGCTGGCCCGGCGCCTGGCCCGGGCCTACGACTCCTGCTGGACCTACTCCGTGGACGGCCTCATCGGGGCCACCCCCGAGATGCTCATCCGGCTCCTCAACGGGCAGGCCCAGGCGCGCGTGCTCGCGGGAACCCTGGACCGGCGCGCCGCCGTCAACGGCTCCCAGGAGGGGGAGGCCACGATCGACGACGCGCGGCGGGACTTCCTCGGCTCCGAGAAGCAGGTGCACGAGCACCGGCTCGCGATCGACTCGCTCGTCTCCCAGCTGGCGCCCTTCGCGCCCGAGCTCGTCCACGACTCGGAGCCGTTCGTCCTCGAGCTGCCCAACGTGTGGCACCTGGCCTCCGACGTCTCCGTGACCGTCACGGGCACGCCGAGCATCCTCGACCTGGCCGAGAGCGTCCACCCGACGGCGGCCGTCTGCGGAACGCCGCGCCTGGTGGCCTCCCTCATCATCAAGGAGCTCGAGCAGATGGAGCGCGGGCACTACGCGGGACCGGTCGGCTGGGTGGACGCCGCGGGGAACGGGGAGTTCGGGATCGCCCTCCGGGGCACGTGGATCACGGGCGAGCGCACAGCCCGAGTCTTCGGCGGCTGCGGGATCGTGGCCGGCTCTCTGCCCGAGGCGGAGCTCCTCGAGTCCTGGGCCAAGATGCGGCCTGTGCTCGACGCCTTCGGGCTCCAGCGACCCTCCGCCGAGATGTGAAGCGGATCTCTTACAAAACTGAAGGATTTTCGGGGTAGGGTGTTCTTCGACGATATGCCGAAGTAGTGCATATCACACTGATTTCAACTCTAGCGAGATGAGGCATGATGTCGAAGAACATCGCCCTTAAAGCAGCAGCAGGCGTCCTCCTGGGAGCCATGGCACTGACCGGCTGCTCCTCCACGAAGACCGAGGCCACGAGCGACAACCCCTACGCGCTCAAGGACAAGACGAAGCTGACCATCTGCTCCGACGTCCCCTACGCCCCCTTCGAGTTCCAGGACGCCGACAAGAAGATCGTCGGGTTCGACGTGGACATCGCCAACGCGATCGCCAAGGACCTCAAGGTCACCCCGGACATCAAGGTCACCGCCTTCGAGCAGATCAAGTCCGCCTCGGCCCTCCAGTCCGGCGACTGCGACGTGGCGATCTCCTCGATCTCCATCACCGACGAGCGCAAGACGAAGATGCTCTTCTCCGACCCGTATTACGCGGACGACCTCGGCCTCATGGTCACGTCCGGCTCCTCGGTGACGACGATCGAGCAGGCCAAGAACGTCAAGGTCGGCGTCCAGGCCGGCACCACCGGCGCTGACTACGCCAAGAAGATGGGCATCAACGCCGTCGAATACAAGGACGCGGGCCTCCTCGTCCAGGCCATGCAGACCGGCGGCGTCGAAGCGGCCATCGGCAACAAGTCCACCCTCGGCTACTCCGCGGGCAAGGACACGAAGCTGAAGTTCGTCCAGGACTTCAAGACGGGCGAGAACCTCGGCATCGCCGTGAAGCTCGGCAACCAGAAGCTCGTCGACGAGATCAACAAGGTGCTCAAGGAGTACACGGCCTCGGGCGAGCTCGACAAGTCCAAGACCACCTGGTTCGGCGCCGCCTCCAAGTAGCAGGCTGCCCCACCCCCATGACTGAGCGCGTCCTGTTCGCGGCGTCCCGATGCCCGGGCAGGACGCGCTCATCGTGTCACTGACCCCCTCTGCTCGTCCCTCCTCCCAAGGAACATCCATGGCACTCTCTGCCCGCAAAAAAGCCCAATACTGGCGTTGGGCCCAATATGCACTGCTCGCCCTGCTCGTCATCGTCGTGGCCGGCGCCACTGACTGGGCGCAGATCAGCAAGTCCTTCTTCAACTTCACCGCCGCTCAGGTGCTCTTCCCCGAGATCATCACGGTGGCCCTCGTCAACACGCTCATCTACACCCTGTGCGCCTTCATCGCGGGCTCCGCGCTCGGCCTGATCCTGGCTCTCATGAAGATGAGCAGCCTGGCCGTCTGGCGCTGGATCGCCACCGCGTACATCGAGTTCTTCCGCGGCATCCCGGCCCTGCTCGTCTTCGCCGCCGTCGGCGTCGGCGTGCCCCTGGCCTTCCAGGTGCGGTTCGACCTCATCGCCTCGGTGACGATCGCCCTCGGCCTCGTCTCTGCGGCGTACATCGCCGAGACGCTCCGCGCAGGCCTCCAGGCCGTGCCGGCGGGTCAGATGGAAGCGGCCCGATCCCTCGGCATGCCCGCCTGGCGCGCCATGGTGACGATCATCATCCCCCAGGCCTTCCGCATTGTTCTGCCGCCCCTGACGAACGAGCTCATCGTGCTGACGAAGGACACGTCCCTCGTCTACATCATCGGCATGAGCGCCGCGCAGTTCGAGCTGACGAAGATGGGCCAGGACGGCCTTCAGCAGCCCAACATGGGCCTCACCTCCCTTGTCATCGCCGGTGCGCTGTACCTCGTCATCACCATTCCGCTCGGGTTCGTGGTTCGCCACCTCGAGGCCAAGACTGCCAAGACGAAGCGCTAGGAAACGACCATGTCACACACTCAGTCCCACGCGGCCGCGTCTCCCCAGGCGGCCAAGTCCGCATCCCAGGTCGCCGGCGTCAGCATCGCCGGCCTCCACAAGACCTACGGCACCAACCACGTCCTCAAGGGGATCGACCTCACGGTGGATCCCGGCAAGGTCGTCTGCCTCATCGGCCCGTCCGGCTCCGGCAAGTCCACCCTCCTGCGCTGCGTCAACCTCCTGGAGGTCCCGAACGAGGGCACCATCCACGTGGGCGGCTTCGAGACGACGGACCCGGACGTCAACCTGGACGCCATGCGCCGCCATGTCGGCATGGTGTTCCAGCACTTCAACCTCTTCCCCCACCTGAGCGTTCTGCAGAACTGCACGGTGGCCCCCGTCAAGGTGCTCAAGAAGTCCAAGGAGGAGGCCGAGAAGACGGCCCTCGCCAACCTGGAGAAGGTGGGCCTCAAGGAGCTCAAGGACCGCTACCCGGGGCAGCTCTCCGGCGGCCAGCAGCAGCGCGTGGCCATCGCGCGAGCCCTGACCATGGAGCCCAAGCTCATGCTCTTCGACGAGCCGACCTCTGCTCTTGACCCGGAGACCGTGGGCGACGTGCTCGCGATCATGCGCCAGCTGGCCCTGGAGGGGATGACCATGCTCGTGGTCACCCACGAGATGGGCTTCGCCCGCGAGGTTGCGGACGAGGTGGTCTTCATGGACGGCGGCGTCGTCGTCGAGCACGGGCCCGCAGCGGACGTCATCGGCAACCCCCAGCACCAGAGGACCAAGAACTTCCTCTCGCGCGTGCTGGACCCGAACGCGGTGGAGATCTAGGCGCGACGCCGACCCGCTCGGCCCTGCACCCCCGGATCTTCCCTACACCCCTCGACATTTCGGGGGTTCAGGGAAAATCCGGGGGTGCAGTTGTTTGCGCCCCCGAAAAACCGGGGGTGAGAGGCATCTCCACCGGTCTGGCGACCTCCCGCGGGGGCGGGCATCCTGCATAACCTACCCCTTGCCTCACTGTCTGTTTTTATTTATATTCGATGGTGAGATTCGGATGTGGCCCTTGGGTCCCCATCCCGCACAGCTCGCAAGGAAGACCCCGTGCTCACCACGCTTGTTCGCCTCTCTGTTTTTCTCCTCGTCGGCTTCGCCCTGCTCGTCTCGGACGCCTTCGTCAAGACGCGCGACTCATACCTCCCCCTCGGGGCCCAACATGTGCTGAGCGTCTCCGTGAAGAAGTCGCCCCTGCCACGCAGCGAGATCCTCGCACAGCTCAGCCGACCCATGGGAGATGGCCAGTGGATCGCTAAATCAGTCCCTGACCCTCAGGATTTCCTGCACGGCAGATCGCTGTACCGCCTCACCGAGACGGGCATCCCAGACGGCCCCATCCCCTGGTATGACCGCTCCTTTCACGGAGAGGTCCTCCCCGCAGATCGGCTCGGGACGGCGAGCCTCGACGGAACCTATCTCGCGACGCTCAGCCAGTCTGAGCTGAACAGCCTGACCTCGTGGATGACGGAGAACGGGATCGCCGTCACCGTGCAGTCGCCCTCCGCCAGCCTCTTCCTCTATGAAACGATCCTCGGCAACGGCTATGGGCCAGCCCTTGCCGCCGCGTTCCTCGTCATGGTCCTCTGCTCTGTCAGCTGGTCCATGCATCGCTCAGCCTCCAAGGCCTTCCGCCTCGCCGGGGGGATACCGCCCTCGCGCATCCAGGCACAGGATGTCAGGGCGTTCGCTCTCCTCGCTGCTCCGCCCGCCCTCCTGGCTGCCGGACTGGGCGCGCTCCTCGTGGGGATCCTTCGCGGCCCGGGCTCGCTGGCTTCCTTCGCCAGCCCTGCCGTCGCAGCAGTGGGCGCCGTCGTCCTCGCCACCGCAGCCTCGCTTCTCCTCGTCGGGGTGATGACTCGGCCGAGCCTCGCCCTCATTGCCGCACGCCGCCCTCCCCTCAACGGGCATTCAGCAGCCGGAGAGCTCGTCAAAGCAGCGGCTGTCCTGCTCGTGGCGCTGAGCCTTCCCACGGCGGCGGCGTCCGTTGCGGCGGCTGCCGGCGTCTCCGCCCAGAACGCGCAGTGGAAAATCATGGGACAGAGCGTTGGCCTCCGCGTGGCCTTCGGGTCTGAGGGCGCGTTCCAGTCCACGATGGAGGACGTCGTCCAGTTCACCCGGGAGCAGGACACCGCGGGGAAGGCCCTCCTGGCCACAGCTGTGCCCCCGAATGTCACTCAGCGCGGAGGGCTCGGTGAGCATGACGGGATCTTCATCGTCAACCGCGCCTATCTGGATCGCGTCTCCCGGGAGACCGGAACGCGCTTCCGCCCCGCCAGCCCTGAGACGCTCGGCGCCCAGAGCGCGGACGATCTGCGTGAGTCCCTGGCCCTGTGGGCTCGGGGCACCAGCCGTGGCGCCGGCGGCATCACCCACCTGACGCTCGATCCGACGACGCCGGAGCCGCTCTCCGCAGTGAGCTCCACCGGAGACGGCACGCTCATCACCGCCAAGCGGCCTCTGCTGGTCGTCGTCGACTCCATCACCGATGTGTTCAATGGAAGCTTCATCGGCTCGATCATCTCGCAGAACGGAATCGTCTTCACGGACGCCCCGTCCGCCCTGGCCGGGATCGAGAAGCACGGGCTGCAGCCGTATGTGCTCTCCGTGGACCGAGTGGCCGACCAGGGCCTTGAGCGCAGCCAGAGCGAGGCCTCCAAGGCCGCCAGCCGCGCCTTTGCTCTGGCGCTCATTCTCCTGGCCCTTCTCGCAGGGACCGTCCTCTCGGCGAGGGTGCACTGCCTCCTCGACCGGGACCGCATTTTCCCCCGGCGCATCAGCGGAGCACCCTGGAGCAGCGTGCTCCGCCGGCGATTCGTCAAGGAGGGCCTTCTGGCGGCTCTCTGCGCGGGAGTCGCCTTCGCCGTCCATGCACTTCTGGGCACGCCCTACTCCTGGACCGCTCTGCTCTCCGTGGTCGCATTCGCGGCCGTCACCCTGCCGGCGCACGCTGCGGCGGCTCACTCCGTCGTCCGCCAGACACTCGCTCGAAAGGCCTGATAGTGAATCACCCCCTCATCGAGTCCTCGGCCCTCGTCATGCAGCAGGGCGGCCGGACAACCCTCTCGACATCGCCGCTCCTCGTCCGCCCAGGGCACATCCACGGGCTGATCGGCGCGAGCGGCTCCGGAAAGACCACCCTCCTCAACTGCCTGGGGCTGCTCTTGAGGCCCACCCAGGGCTCCGTCCGCATCGACGGCGAGGACACCACCGCATGGCGCGAGTCCACGCGCCTCCAGTTCTGGCGGGACCGGGCCTCGTTCGTCTTCCAGGACTACGGCCTCGTTCCAGACTGGTCAGTGCTGCAGAACGTCTTCCTCTCAGACAGGAAGAAGGCGCCCTCCGCTGACCTGGGAGCGAAGCTCGCGGAAACGCTGCGCCTTGTGGGCCTAGACGGCCGTCAGGACGCCCGCGTGAGCACCCTGAGCGGAGGCGAGAAGCAGCGGGTCAGCATCGCCCGGGCCCTCATGAAGGACGCGGCCTACCTCTATGCCGACGAGCCCACCGCGAGCCTGGATCCGGACAACCGGGCCACCGTCATCCGCCTCCTGCGGACGGCGGCTGAACGCGGAGCCTGCGTCGTCGTCGCCACCCATGACGAGGACATGATCGCAGCGTGTGACGAGACCACTCGCCTCGTCACCCCAGGCTCCCCCTCCGAGTGAACCCGCCGCTCAGCCGAGAGAACGCGGCGTTCTGAGCGGGCGGTGTCAGAGGGTCGGCGCAACAACCCCCGTAAGAATCTCGTTGAGCTTAGCAGCAGGATTCGCCCACTGAAGCGTCGCCCGCGGACGCCTGTTCAACTTCGCCGAGACCACATCCAGCTCTTCCTGCGAGACCTTCCGGAAATCCGTCACTCCTTTGGGAAAGTAGTCCGCGCGCAACAACCCGTTCACGTTCTCATTCGAACCCCGCTGCCACGGGGAATGAGGATC
>JAGLBH010000067.1 GCA_018260285.1 Arthrobacter sp.
GCCGCAGGCGCGGAGCCGTGGACGACGGCGCCCGAGGCTGAGCGGGCGGCAGACTGGCTGCCCGTGGTGGCGAGTGCGTTCAGGTAGGCGTTGACCTGCTTGCCGGTGCCGTCGATGTAGTGGTCCTTCATGCCGGTGAAGGTGATCTTCCAGACGCCGAAGGGGGCGCTGGCGCTCACGTAGGTGAGCTTGGGAAGCGCAGTGGAGCCGGCGGAAGCCTTGGCCGGCGCAGTGGTCTTGGCCGGGATGGGGGCCTTGGCCGGAGTGGACGACGGCGCTCCCGGAAGCGTGAGGCTCTGGCCCACCAGGATGAGGTTGGGGTTCTGGACGCTGTTGAGCTTGAGCAGCTCAGAGAGGCTCACGCCGTTGCGCGCCGCAATGCCGGAGAGAGTGTCGCCGGACTTGACCGTGTACGTGGCGGCACTGGCTGGCTGAACCATCGCAACGCTGGCGAGTGCGGCCAGGGTCGGGACGGCAACGAGTCGTGCTGCGGAGCGGGTTGCGCTCGAGGCCGATCGGCTGCGAGTGGGGGTGAGGGCAGTCATGCATATCCTTGGCTGTGAGGTTTACCGCGGCAGATTCTGAAGTCGAAGATGCCATAGTCTCTTCCGACGTTACAGGATTGAGATGATTTTGTGACCTCAGGTGAGACGCACGGCCCGGGCAATTTAGACTGGGGCAGTGACTCACACCAACGAAACCCCCCGCTCCGCTGCTCCGACATCCGAGGCAGCTCCGTCCCTTGAAGACCTCGTCCAGGACTGGATCCCGCTTCCGGACATCGCCGAATCGCTCGGCGTCTCCATCACTGCTGTCCACCAGCTCGTCTCGGACGGCACCCTCCTCGCCCAGCGCATCGGCGAGGGCAAGGTGCGCAAGGTGCCCGCGGCCTTCATCCAGGAGGGCAAGGTGCTGGACAGCCTCAAGGGCACGATCTCAGTGCTGCGCGATGCCGGATACAGCGACGAGGACGCTCTCCGCTGGCTCTTCACGCCGGATGAGACGCTCCCGGGAACACCGGTCGACGCGATGATCGCCGGCCGCAAGACCGAAATCCGCCGGAGGGCTCAGGCGCTCGCCTGGTAGAAGACCGGTCCTGCCTGGGCGCAGGAGCTGCCCCCTTTCCGCCGGCCGGGCGTCTCAGTGAGATCGCGCGACGGCGGAGAGCGTCATGCCCTTGAGGTGAGCCAGGGCCCCCTTCTGGTCCTGGCTCGCATCAGAGGGAAGCTCGATCTGCTCCAAGCGCTCGGCCCCGAGGGCCGCGAGGGAGTCGGCCAGTGCGAGCGCCTGATCGCGAGCGCCTGTGCTCACGAGCACCTCGCGAGCCCGGTCAATGTCCTCCTGGTCGGCTGCGCCCGCACCGAGGATGCGCGTGAGAAGCGACTGCTCCTCAGCGCTGGCCCGCTCCATGGCGGAGGCGATGAGATACGTGCGCTTCCCCTCGAGCAGGTCGTCCCCGGCGGGCTTTCCCGTGACAGCGGGGTCTCCGAACACGCCCAGGTCGTCGTCGACCAGCTGGAACGCCTCGCCGATCGGCAGTGCGACGTCGGCGAAGACCCGCTCCTCCTCGGGACTGGCGCCGGCGAGGAGCGCCCCCAGCGCGGTGGGGTGCTCGAAGGTGTACTTGGCGCTCTTGTAGCGCAGCACGGTCATGGACCGAGCGGCCGCTGCGGAGGGCTGAACCGTGGGCGCTGCGACCTCTTCGACGATATCGAGGTACTGCCCCGCCATGACCTCCCATTTCATGCGGTCGAAGCGGCGGCGGAGAGGGGACCCTGCCGGGGCTGAGATCCTGGCGAACGCCTCGTCCGCCATGGCCAGGGCCAGGTCGCCGGTGAGCACGGCGGCAGAGGTGCCGAAGTGCTCGGGGTCCAGCTCCCAGCCCGAGCGGCGGTGGAGCGTCTCGAAGGCCCTGTGGACGCTGGGTTGCCCGCGCCGGGTGTCTGACCGGTCCAGGATGTCGTCATGGATGAGGGCGGCTGTCTGGAAGAGCTCGAGGGTGGCCCCGAGCTCGAGGATGCGGTGGTCATCGGCGTCGCCCCCGCAGGCTGCAAAGGAGTCGAAGGCGAGAAGCGCCCGGACCCGCTTGCCCCCGGACGCAAGAGAGGCGATGAAGCCGATCATGTCCGCTGCCTGGGGAGAGATCTCGCCCGCCTCACTCTGACGAGCCGTGAAGAGGCTCTCGAGGTGGCGCTCCAGCCGCTCGCGGAAGCGCGTCGCGTTAGAGTGTCCAACCTGGGCTGCAGAATCAGTCATGAGAGTCCTTGGAGAGAAGAGCGGGGCTGTTCACAACTCTAAGCGAGAGACACCACGAGAAGGGAGGGCACGCCCGTGAGGCCAGAGCAGCCGGGGACCCGGGGCAGCGCGCCCCAGGCCAGCATCCTGCATGTGGACATGGACGCCTTCTTCCTCTCGGTCGAGCTCCTTGAGCGGCCCGAGCTGCGAGGCACGTCCTGCCTCGTGGCCTTCGACTCAGGGCGCTCAGTGGTCCTCTCCGCCTCCTACGAGGCGCGGGCCCGGGGGATCAGCTCGGCGATGCCACTGAGCCGGGCTCGTGCCATCGATCCAGGGGTCATCGTCATCGAGCCCCGGCACGACCTCTACCGCCAGTACTCTCAGCGAGTCATGGAGATCTTCGGCTCCTTCACGCCCCTCGTGGAGCCTCTCTCCGTGGATGAGGCGTTTCTCGACGTCGGAGGGGCCGCCAAGATCTTCGGGACCCCGCTGCAGATCGCCCGGCTCATTCGAGGCCGCATCACGAGCGAGCTCGGTCTGACCGCCAGCGTCGGGGTGGCGAGCAGCAAATTCGTCGCCAAAGTGGCCTCCACCCAGTCCAAGCCGGACGGGCTCTTCTTCGTCCCGCCGGAGCGAACCGAGGAGTTCCTGAGGCCGCTTCCCGCACACGCCCTCTGGGGAGTGGGCGGAAAATCCAGGGAGACCCTGGAGAGAGCAGGCCTCAGACACATCGCCGACGTGGCGGATGCAGACCCCCGTCTGCTCAAACGGCTTCTCGGCGAACACGGCCCCCGGCTGCAGCTGCTGGCACGAGGGATCGACCCCCGGCCTGTCACTCCAGAGCGCGAGGAGAAGTCTCTCAGCGCGGACCGCACCTTCGCCGAGGACCTCTCCAGTCTGGAGGAGGCGCGGACCGCTCTCTTGGACATCGCCCACCGCCTCGGGGCCCGTCTCAGGAGCCAGGGCGTGAGCGGTCGAGGGATCAGCGTGAAAATTCGATGGTCTGACTTCACCCAGCTTCAGCGCTCGCGGATGCTGGAGCATCCCTCGGACGCGGGGAAAGTCATCTTCGATGCCGCTCTGCGGCTGGCGGCCCCGGTCATCGAGGAGATGCTCCCGGCCCAGCGGGGAATTCGTCTCCTCTCGATCCGGGTTGACCATTTGGCTCCGACGGGGCACGGGCAGCAGTTCGACATGCTCCAGCACGAGGAGCATCTTCGGGATGCGGAAGGGGCCATGGATGCTGTGCGGGCGAAATTCGGATCCCAGGCCATCACTGTGGCCGGAATTCTGGACAGCGGTCAGGCCGCGGCTCGGAGCCTCCCCGAGGACGGGGATTTTTCAGCCTGAGGGTCTACGCTGAGACAGCGAATGTGATGCATTCCTGAAGACTGTGATGTGAGGATCGAAGATGGCGCTGTCAGAGCGTGAACAGAAAATTCTTGAGGAGCTTGAGAATCAGCTCCGTGCTGAGGAGCCGCGGCTGGCTGGCGCCTTCGCCCAGCAGCAGGGCTCTCGCCCGGTCACGCCCCGCGAATGGGGAGTGATGGCCGCCGGCGTCCTTCTCGGAGCGTGCGCGCTGGCCGCAGGGGTCTTTTTCAAGAGCATCCTGCTGGGGGTCCTGGGTTTCCTGCTCGTGGCCGCTGGCCTGTATGTGGTGCTGGGGCGCAGCGAGCGCGACCGGGCCCGTCTTCGTCGCGGGCAGGCGCTGCCGGCCGCCTCGGGCAGGGGAGCCTCGCGCAACGACGCAGGATCTGGAGCACTTCCCTGGGGAGCCGGGGGCAGGTCTGCTGCTCCGGACCGAGCACGACGACAGTCCGGGTTCATGAAGCGTCTCGAGGACCGATGGGACGAGCGACACTGATTGGCCGAGAAGAGCGCCCGCAGGCAGATATGCCAGCGGGCGCTCTTTTTTTGTAGCGCAGACGACCCAGCGTCACCACCCACTCAACACAATCGATAAAAAAACCCGAGAAAACCCACAAGGGGAGGAGAGTGGAGTAAAGTGGAGGGCGTAGGAGGCAGTTGGCTGTCAGGCCATCACACCGGGAGGCGGTGGATATGTTCCTCGGAACGCATACACCGCGGCTCGATGAGAAGGGTCGCCTCATTCTTCCTGCGAAGTTTCGCGATGAACTCTCTCAAGGCCTGGTGCTGACAAGGGGGCAGGAGCGCTGCCTGTACGTGTTCTCGGCGGAGGAGTTCGCCCGGGTCCACGACCAGATGCGCCAGGCTCCTCTCTCCAGCAGGCAGGCGCGGGATTACATCCGAGTCTTTCTGTCTGGCGCCTCGGATGAGGTTCCGGACAAGCAGGGGCGCATTACAGTTCCGGCCAATCTTCGCGCGTATGCGGGGCTTGATCGGGATGTCGTGGTCATCGGAGCGGGAACCCGCGCTGAGATCTGGTCGGCTTCTGCGTGGGAGGAATACCTGGCTGCTCAGGAGACCGCCTTCTCCGAAACGGATGAGGACATCATGCCTGGCCTCTTCTGATGGCTGGCTGTGACCTCCTGCCGAGACGAACCTGGCTTGCTTCCCCGAAGCCAGGCGCGCCGCGACGGGGGATCAGAGCACACCATCCCTGCATCATCCCAGATCTACACCCGTGAAGGAGGCGAGAATGGCAGCCGGCAACCCCGTGAAACCCACCCATGAGCGCCATGTCCCCGTGCTCCTCGAGCGCTGCATCTCCCTCATGGAACCGGGCATTCTCGCCGCACGAGCAGCAGGCCGCACGCCTGTGGCCGTTGACTCGACCCTCGGGATGGGCGGTCACTCAGAGGCCCTCCTCACGCGTTTCGAGGATCTTCACCTGATCGGCATCGACCGCGACACCCAGGCGCTGGACCTGGCAGGGGAGCGTCTCTCTCGCTTCTCCAGCCGAACAGACCTTGTCCACGCCGTCTATGACGAGATCGAGGAGGTCCTCGAAGACCTCGGCGTGGAGTCGGCTGACGCGGTGCTCATGGACCTGGGCGTCTCGTCCCTTCAGCTCGATGAGGGAGAGCGCGGGTTCGCCTACTCCTTCGACGCGCCTCTGGACATGCGGATGAACGGTGAAGACCCGCTCACGGCAGAGACCGTGGTCAACACCTATTCCTCCGATGACCTGGTGCGCATCATCCGCCAGTACGGTGAGGAGAAATTCGCGCTCCGCATTGTCAGGGCGATCGTGGCCCGGCGCGAGTCCCAGCCCTTCACTCGCACGGGGGACCTCGTCGATGTGATCCGGCAGGCGGTTCCGGCCGCTGCGGGAAAGACCGGAGGGCATCCCGCGAAGAGAACATTCCAGGCGCTGCGGATCGAGGTCAACCAGGAGCTCTCCGTCCTGGAGCGGGCGATTCCCGCCACTCTCGACTCCATTTCGCTCGGCGGTCGTCTCGTGGTCATGAGCTACCACTCTCTCGAAGACTCCATTGTCAAGCGTCAGATCGTCTCCCGGTCCGTGTCGACGGCGCCGAAAGGCCTTCCCGTGGAGCTGGACGAGCACAAGCCCGAATTCAAGCGCCTGACTCGGGGAACTGAACAGCCCACTGAGCAGGAAGTCTCTGAAAATTCACGGGCTGCGTCGGCACGTCTTCGCGCCGCTGAGCGCATTCGGCTGAGACGCTAGAACCGGACAGAAGTTTCACCGGCCATGTCCCTTTTCACCCGCTCGCCAATGAGTTGAGAAAGTCCCATTCATGACAAACGCAGCCCTCGCCCATACTGAGAGCTTGGCTTCGCTTTCTGAAGAAAGCCAACCGCGTTCATTCGTGCTCGTGCCGGGCATCAGGCCGTCAAAGATTGTGCCTGCCTTCGCTGCGGCCCTTCTCCTTCTCGGGGTGTGCGTCGCCACCATTCTCGGAATCAATATCTCTGTGTCCCGTCAGCAGTATGACCTGGTCTCCCTGCGCGCGCAGCAGGCCGAGCTGACGGGTCAGAACCAGAAGCTCAAAGAGCAGATTGACAATGAGCAGGCGCCCCAGGTTCTGAGCTCAAAAGCCCAGAAGCTCGGTCTGGTCCATTCTTCGAAATTCGCTGTGCTTGACGTGAACAAGGGCGTCATCAGCGGAGACACGACCCCCGTCGCCTCCGGCGCCCCCGGAACGGAGACCATCCCGGCACCTCTGCCCTTGAAGACTCGTGCCGCAGTGGGGCCGGTGGTCTCCCTGGAGAAGGTCCAGGAGACTCAGAGCAGCGCATCCGGAAGAGACCTCAACGGAGGAAGCATCCCCGCACCTCGGCAGAAGCCGGCTCCCTCTGCCAAGACCCCCACTTCTGCTGAGAAGAACTGATGTCGTTCGGAGCTCCGCTTCCCCGCAAGTTTGCCATGACGTCCAGGGCGCGCATGCGCTGGACTGTTCTCGGCATTCTGGTGCTTCTTCTCGCTCTCATCAGCCGACTCTTCTATCTCCAGGTGCTGGATCCGGAAGGGAATGCGAGCAAGCTCAACAGGCAGCAGCTCCTCACTCAGGTCATTCCTGCAAAACGCGGTGAAATTCTGGACTCCACGGGCAAAGTGCTGGCCCAGTCGGTGGCCCGATACGACATCGTCCTGGACCAGACGGTCATGAGCAATAGGACTTCTTTCAAGCGCACGGTGACCACCGCGAATGGCGGCACAGCACAGGAGACGGTCACGATCTCTCAGGCTTCTGCCGAAATCGCCAAGATTCTCGGTCTGCAGACACAGCAGGTGGAGAAAGCCGTTGTGGGGGAGAAGGGATACGCCTATATCTTCCAGGGCGCAACTGAAGAGCAGAAGGCGAAGGTCTTCGACGTCGGATATCCCGGCCTCTATGCAGACCAGCGCGACGTGCGCCAATACCCCATGGGCCCTGTGGGCGGTTCGATCGTCGGATACACGAACTCAGAACAGCCGCTGGCAGGCATCGAGCTCATGAAGAAGGACCTGCTCCAGGGCAAGGACGGCAGCAGGGTCTTCGAGATCGGCCGAGACGGCATCCGCAATCCCTACGGGACGTCGAACACGACCCCGGCCGTGAACGGCAGCTCGGTCAAGCTGACGATCAACGCGGATCTGCAGTGGTACGCCCAGCAGCAGATCACTGAGGCCACACGCCGCCTCAACGGGGAGCGGGGCAACGTCGTCGTCGCCGACATCAAGACGGGAAAGATCCTGGCGATGGCGGACGACAAGACCGTGGACCCGAATGACATCTCCAAGCACAAGGGAGTGGCGGGGCTTCAGCCGATCGCCGTCGTGGACGGGTTCGAGCCGGGCTCAACGGCCAAGGTCATCACCTTCGCCGCCGCTCTGGAGAAGGGGCTCATCACCCCGACCACCAAGATCACCGCCCCCAACCGCTACACCGTCGACGGCGAGACCTTCAAGGACTACACGGACCACCCGACCTGGCAGATGACGGCTGCCGGTGTGCTCGCGCACTCTCTCAACACGGGCACCGTGCAGATCGCCCAGAAGCTCACGCCTCAAGAGCGCTATGACTGGCTCAGGAAGTTCGGCATCGGCACGAAGGTCGGCTTGGGGTTCCCCGGCGAGCAGGCGGGCCTTCTCCGCACCCCCTCCCAGTGGGACCAGCGCACGGCGTACACGGTCTCCTTCGGCCAGGGCTTCACCCAGACCGCCCTCCACACTCTGCAGGTCTACCAGACGATCGGCAACGGCGGCGTCATGGTCAAGCCCTCGCTCGTCGAGTCCACGATCGCCCCGGACGGCACGGAGACCAAGGCCTCTGTCCCGGAGGGCCAGCGGGTCATCAGCGAGAAGACCGCCACGGAGCTCAACCACATGATGGAGAACGTGACCGTCAACGGATCGGGCATCACGGGCCAGCTCAAGAACTACCGCGTGGCCACGAAGACGGGCACGGCCCAGTCCATCGGCCCCTCGGGCATCTACGATGCCTACACGATCTCCTTTGCAGGCTTTGCTCCCGCCGAGAATCCGCGCTATGTGGTGGTGGCCACCATTGCCCGCACGATGGAGGACACGTCCGCCCAGACCGGCCCGGTCTTCGCGAACATCATGGAGCGCGTGCTCACCATGAACCACGTCCCCCCGAGCACGACCAAGCCTGAGCTCTACAAGACCCGCACCGACGGCCTGCCGGATTGAGATCCGACATGAACCGCCCCGACATCCCCACCTCTGGAAGCACGATGACACACGCACCCCACGATCGAATGAGACCTCGCCGCCCCCGGGCGAGCGCACTGGCTGAGACCCTGTCCGCCGCGGCTCAGGCCTGCGGGCTGTCCGTCCTCGTCCTCGACGGCGACGCCGTGGTCACCGGTGTGACGATCGACTCGCGCGCTGTCTCAGCAGGAGACCTCTACATCGCCCTGCCCGGGGAGAAGCGCCATGGGGCCGATTTCGCTG
>JAGLBH010000068.1 GCA_018260285.1 Arthrobacter sp.
CCCCGTTCGCTCACCTTCCCCGGCTCAGCTGGTTCCTGCTCGCAGGGCTGCTCGCCTGGGCCGGCTTCTCCCTCGCCACGGGGGAGAGCGGGACGCGGGCGGCGGCGTCGTCCTCCGAGATTCTGAACGACGACGACTGGGCCGCCAGGGTGGAGCGCCTGTTGCGGGGGAGGTACCTGTACCCGCGGAGGCTCGCGAAGGGTGCCGCAGAGGAAGTGCGAGCGCACGCGAGGCAGGCGGGAGTCGTCGCGCAGGAGGAATTCGGCGACCCGGCCGTGTACGCGGCGAGGATCGCCAGGAGCCAGAACGTCTTCCCGCGCCGGCGCCTTCTCTGGTCAGCCGGGCTCAAGCTCGTGCTTGCCGTGTGCTTCGCCGTCAACGTCATGGGGGCGGTGACGGCGGGCGAGACCTCCGGTTGGACGGTGCTCGCCGGGGTGGTTGCCGCGGTCTGCGCGGTCCAGGCGTGGGGCTCGTGGAGGGAAGCTCAGACGCTGCGCTGAGGCAGCCGGGGACGGGGTGAGGCCGGGCCGGTAGAATGGTGTCTCGTGGCTCTTACAATCGGAATCGTCGGACTGCCCAATGTCGGCAAGTCAACCCTGTTCAACGCGCTGACGCGCCAGACCGTGCTCGCAGCGAACTACCCGTTCGCGACAATCGAGCCGAACGTCGGCATCGTCAACCTGCCCGATGAGCGCCTGGGCAAGCTCGCAGAGATCTTCGGATCCCAGACGCTGCTCCCGGCAACCGTCTCCTTCGTGGACATCGCCGGAATCGTGCGCGGCGCATCCGAGGGCGAGGGCCTGGGCAACCAGTTCCTGGCGAACATCCGCGAGGCGGCTGCCATCGCGCAGGTCGTCCGCGTCTTCGAGGATCCGGATGTGATCCACGTTGACGGCAAGGTGGACCCGGCGTCGGACCGCGAGACCATCAACACCGAGCTGATCCTCGCCGACCTTCAGACCGTGGAGAAGGCCATCCCGCGCATCGAGAAGGAAGTGCGGATCAAGAAGCGCGAAGCAGCAGAGCTCGACGCTCTCAAGGCTGCGCAGGCTGTGCTCGAGCGCGGCGACACGATCTTCTCCTCGATCGACAGCGACAAGCTTGAGATGGAGCACCTCCGCGAGCTCGGGCTGCTCACGGCCAAGCCGTTCATCTACGTGTTCAACGTGGACGACACCGTGCTCGGCAACCCCGAGCGCCAGCAGGAGCTGCGGGACATGGTGGCACCCGCCGAGGCCGTGTTCCTTGACGCCAAGCTCGAATCCGACCTCGTGGAGCTCTCCGAGGAGGAAGCCCGCGAGATGCTTGAGATGAACGGCCAGACCGAGTCCGGCCTGGACCAGCTCGCACGCGTCGGCTTCCGCACCCTCGGACTGCAGACCTACCTGACGGCTGGGCCGAAGGAAGCGCGCGCCTGGACCATCAATGTGGGCGACACCGCCCCGCAGGCCGCCGGCGTGATCCACTCGGACTTCGAGCGCGGGTTCATCAAGGCTGAGGTCGTCTCCTTCGAGGACCTCGTGGAGGCCGGCTCCAAAGCTGAGGCGAAGGCCATGGGCAAGGTCCGCATTGAGGGCAAGGAGTACGTCATGCAGGATGGCGACGTGGTGGAGTTCCGGTTTAACGTCTAAAAAGGGCCTCTGCCTAGGGGCTTATCTTCTCGGCCCCTTTTTGGGTGCGACGGGTGAGTTTCGATCTGCCATCAGTTGCTGAGCGTTAATGGCGCTAACCTTCGCTTTTAACCGGCCGTGCGGAACCTCCGCAGGAGCCGACTGCCTCCCTAACGGAACTCAGCGCGCTTCACCAGCGCGTTGGTTCCCGCACCGAGGTCGCGGCCGGGGCAAGCAGTGCCTGGAGCTGCCGACGCTGAGCGACCGAGCAGTGTTTGACCTGCGCAGGTGGAACCCGTATCCTTGAAGTAACATGACAGGCTCGCTTCTCTAGATGAGACGCGGGCCTGTTCTCTTTCTACCCCCGGGCGCCGGGACACCAGGACGATGCGCACGTGACGACCCCGAACAGCACCTACGCCAAGCCGTTCCTCACGGTCCCCGAGCAGATCCGCCGGCTGCGCGGGCGCGGTATGGACTGCGGCGACAACGCCTACGCGGCCGAGGTCCTGCAGCGATACGGCTACTACCGGCTCTCGGGCTACTGGCACCTCGACCGCGACCGGCCCGCTCCTCCTGCGCCCCGGTTCGACGAAGAGGACCGCGAGATCCGCCTGGACACGTTCGTGCCCGGGACCAGCCTCGCGCACGTGGTCTCGCTGTACGAGTTCGACCACGAGCTGCGCATGCGCCTCGGCGACATCCTCAGTACCGTCGAGACGGCCTTCCGGTTCTTCATCGGCCACAGGCTCGGCAGGATCGACGCGTTCGCGCACAGGCACCCCTGGGCACTCGGCGCGACGAGGCAGGAAGATCCCGGCGCGCCGCCCGAGCCGACCGCCGCCTACCGCGAGTGGCTCGAGGAGTACGACCGGCACGAGCAGCGCGCCCGGGGCGACTTCGTCGCACATTTCCGCCAGCAGTACGGTCCGCACCTGCCCATCTGGGTCGCGACAGAAGTGATGTCGTTCGGAGTGCTGAGCAGCCTCTACGACCTGATGCTGCAGCCCGACCAGGAGATCCTCGCGGCCCGGTTCCAGGTCCGCACCGCCGACGGCCACGGAGATCGCGGCGCTCTCGGGAACTGGCTCAACAACCTCAGGAACGTGCGGAACATCTGCGCCCACTACGGCCGTGTGTGGAACCGCGCGTTCGATGTGCTCATCGACGCGCCGGGGCAGGCTCGAAAGGACGCCGACGACCCGCTCGCGTCGCTCGCGGAAGAAGGGACGAACAACAGGCTCTACGGAGTGCTGCTCGTATTGCGCCACCTCCTGCTCAGCATCGCGCCGGAGAAGGGTGAGGTCGTGGACCTGGCCGACTTCGTTGAAGAGAAGTCCCGCACCGTCGGCTTCGGCATGGAGCAGCTCGGATTCCCTGACCGTTGGAGGAGCAGCCCGATCTGGGATCGGGCCTTCGCGCTCGACCGCTCACCGATGATGGCCGCGAGCCTGCTCGACCGAGCCGAGTGCATGACCGCCGCCGAGACCCGCGCATCGCTGACGGGGGCGGAAGTGAGCGACGCGGAGCGGACACGTACCCCGGCGCAGGCGGAGCGCGCGAAGAAGGCCGCCCAGCGCAGTCTGCTGCGGACCTACCTCAAGCACAACGTCGTGATCGAGGTCGAGCTCGGAGGGACGAAGTTCTATCCGGCCTTCCAGTTCCGCGACGGGAAGATCATCGACGCGCTTGCTGAGATCAACCAGGCGCTCGTCCGGTCCTGCGAAGGCTCGGATCCGATCGACGTCGCAAGGGCGCTACTGGACTGGTGGCAGACGCCGCGCCCGGACCTGCCCCATGGCGCGGACGGCTCGGACCGATCGCCCCTCGACCTGCTGAGCTCGGCCACCGAGGAGGAGTTCGCCGCAGCGATCGACGAGGCGGATGCCATTCGCAGCTTCGTCGTGCCGCACGACCTTGACCGGGGCAATGCGTGCGAGTAACGCTACGTGTCGGAGAGCCGGGGCACGAAGACCCATCCGCGAGCTGACTCGCGTCGAGGTGGAGGAAGGCGCAGGCCGAGGTCAAGGACAGTCATACGGCGACCTCGAGGCTATCGACGTCGGCTTCGCGCCCGAGTGCGTGGCCGGCACATCAGGTGACAGTATTCAGACGTTCGCTAAATGCGGCGACGTGGTGGAGTTCCGCTTCAACGTGTAGATCCTGAGTCAGTGCTGCGGGAATATCTACTGGAACATGTGGTGCAGCAGATCAGAGGAGTCGCTAGGAGGCGCGGGGATCCCAGTGAGACTTGCCGCCGTCCCACTGCACTAACTCGGCTTCCAGGAGTAACTCTAGGGCGCGCTTTGTGAGTCCGTCGAGTACCGCAGAGTCCACAGCATCGGATGCCTTGAGCGTGGGTTTGACCGAGGAAGCGCTTTGCCTGTAGATGGGTCAGCGATTCCGGTTCGACCTGCAGTCAGCTTCCTGTTCGCATGCGCGAGTCCGTATTGACCTGTCACAACACTACCGTTTTCGGTATAGTTGTGACATGGCTGGTGGGGTTAAGTATCGGGACATTGTGCGTGAGATCGCACTGGATCACTACGGGTACATCACTACCCGCGAAGCCGACCAGGCTGGTGTCCCGGCGGGCGAACTCCCTAAGCTCGCGGCGCGAGGCGGGCTCGAGAACATCGCTTACGGGTTGTATCGCGTGCCTGACATCCCTTACACACGATATGACCAGTTCGCCGAGGCATTGCTTCGAGTTGGGGAGGGGGCATATCTCTATGGTGAGTCGGTGCTCGCGCTCTACGGGCTAGCCGACGTCAACCCCCAGCGAATCTGCGTTGCGACCCGGAAACGTGCTCGGTCCAAGCTGCCCGCCTTCGTTGATGTGACTCAGGTTCGCAGCGACGTGCCGACGACGTCCTACGAAGGCCTCGCATCTCAGACAGTTGCCGAAGCGCTGCTCGAATGCCGCGGCCGTATCGAGGTGGGGAAACTTCTGGCCGCCGCCAGGCACGCGAGAGCAGAAGGTCTGTTGACTACTGCAGAGTGGCAACGAGTACGCCAAGGGCTGGCCGCATGACATATATGGACGAACCTAAGAGCGTGCGCTCACTCGAGCAGCGCATCCGGAACCTTGAGGGCAACGACGGTCTCGCTCAGCGGCGCAGGGTCAGTATGGCGCTGGTCGTCGTCGGACAGATGCTGCCTGAAGGGGCGATCAAGGGCGGTAGTGCGATGGCACTTCGCTACGGTCGTGGGACACGGTTTACACGGGATCTTGACGCCGCGCGCATTGAGTCACTGGCTGAATTTCGCAAAGCATTCGAAACATCACTGGTTGTTGGCTGGGCGGGATTCACAGGTCGGCTTGTGGAAAAGTCAGCTCCTAGGCCGACAGGTGTGCCGAGGGAATATGTCATGCAACCCTTCGAGGTAAAGCTCGACTATCGAGGTCGGTCTTGGTGCACTGTGCCGTTCGAGCTCGGACACAATGAGATTGGCGACGCCGAAGAGCCTGAGTTGCAGCTCGCCGAAGACCTGTCTTCGCTGTTCACGGAGGTGGGGATCAAAGCGCCTCATCCTGTGCCGGTCATGCGTGCAGATCACCAGATCGCGCAAAAGCTTCATGCCCTATCCAGTGAAGGCAGCGAACGGGCCCGTGATCTTGTTGATCTCCAGCTGCTCCATGATCGTGAGGATCTGGACTTAGAGGAGGTTGCCAAGACCTGTGCCCGCCTTTTCGAATACCGACGACGACAGCCGTGGCCGCCCACTGTTCAAGCGCCTCTCTCCTGGGAATCCCTCTATGCGGAAGCGGCTGAGGGTCTGGACGTGAGGAAGACCGTGGACCAAGCCGTTCACTGGGTCAACACGTTCGTACAGCGGATCGAAGCAACCCGATCTTTACCAAAGGACAACGATTAACGGTCTCCGCGTGCCCCCGTCACGCAGTCATTGATGAGATCAACGACAATGATCTGTAGAAACACAGCCGTGAGGAGATGTGATGGCCAAGAGCGATCAGGATGCCATGGCCATCCTTGGTCACTGGGGGATCGAGGCTGAGCCTCGGCGAGAGTCCAGCGGTCTCAACAAAGACACGTGGCAAGCAGGCGAAGACGCCTGGCTTGCGGCGGATCACGAGGGTGCGGCGACGACGTGGGAAGCAGTGGATGCTCTCCTCAGTCGGCGTGAACTGAGCTCGTTCGATGTGCCCCGCATCGTGCCGACTCTCAGCGGTGAGCGGTGGATCCGCTGCGAGGGCCGGCTGTGGCGCATGACGGAAGCAGTGTCGGGACGCGCACCCTCTCCGGAATCCCATGAGGACTTGGCCTCCGTAGCAGCTGGCCTTGCCCGGTTGCACCAGGCGATGGCGCCCCTCCCGGAGATCTTCGGCTCGCAAGCTATCCCCACCGCGGAGCATGCTCGGCACGCGCGCGAACTCCTGGAGAGTGAGGAGCTTCCGTACACCGAGGAGGAATCTGCGCAGATCGTCGAGGCGCTAGAGCTTTGGGGTGCCGCACCGCTGTGTCAGGGGCCTCAGCAGATGATTCATGGTGACCCGTCCTATCCCAACCTGCGGCTGGATCATACGGGCCAGCTCACGGGACTCATCGACTGGGAGTCAGTGCGGTGGGACTCAGTTCTGCACGACCTCGCAGTCGTGGGTCAGACGATTCTCTATCGGTCGGGCTGGTCAGACACCCGTGCTGGCCTCGTCACCCTGCTCGAGCTCTATGCGCAGGCTGGCGGACGGGCGTACTCCCTCGACGATCTCCTCCTCTCGATTCTCGGGATCAAGTTTGAGAGCGTCGCGCACCACGGGCAGAAACTCGTGGCTGGGACAGGGGATTCAGACCTAGTCCGCTCCCAGGCCGGAAAAATCCACCGTGTGTGCGCGTTGCTCAAGCAGCAGTAGTCGCGCGCTCGCGGATCGGGTATCGGCTGAAAGCAGCCACAGGGAGGACTCTGTTGGCTCCTTCCTGGCCCGCCTCGTCGTTAAGCGCTCTCTTCGGAACCCGTACTTTCGCGATGCTGCACTGGCTCGAGCGGAGACTGTCTATGGTGCCGACATCTCAGGCTCACCTGTGGAACGGCAGCTGGAGTTCCTGGGAGAGGCGTTGAACCGGCTGCGGCGGACGGATCCTGAAACAGCTGCAGAGGTGCAGAACCTTGACCGTCTTGTTGGCATGCGTCACATCATTGCTCACGAATATGGGGTGGTGGACTATGCAATCGTGCGGCCTGTGATAGAGACGCAGTTGTCACCGTGAGAAATCCAGCTGGCAAAGCCCCTTGAGCAGCCTTCTCACTCCGACTCCGGACCAGCCCCTGCAGGCCCCGACGTCGTCGTTCCCACGCGGAGCTGAGTCCCGAGGACGACCCGGCGGACCTGCGGACTCTGGCCGTCGAGGAGCTCGAGGACCAGGGACGCGGCCGCGCGGCCGGAGTCGACGAAGGGCTGGACGGCGGTGGTGATGCCGAGGGCGGTGGCGACGGGATCGCCGTCGCAGCCGGTGACGGAGACGTCGCACGGAACGCGGACTCCCTGGCGGGCCAGGTCTGCCACGATCTCCGAGGCGAGCGCATCCTGAGACGCAGCGATGGCCGTGGCGCCCGTGGAGGAGAGGGCAGCGGCCCAGTCCGTCGACTCGCCGACGAGCTGCGGGATCAGCCGGCCGCCCACAGACGTGAGCGCGGCGGTCAGCCCGGCGGACCGCTGCATCCCGGAGGAGATGTACGCGTCCGAGACCTGCCCCCGATGTGCGAAGAGCACCGTCCGGTGGCCGAGCTCCGTGAGGTGGCGGCCGAGGATGCGGCCGGTGTGCTCGTCGTCGCTGACGATGGACGGCAGATCGCTCTGGGCGTCCACGACGACGGCGGGCGGGCCGTCTGCCGCCAAGCGCGCTTCCGCCTCTGCAGAGAGCGGAACGCCCATGACGATGATGGCGTCCACGCTCTCGCGCACCGGAAGCGCCTCGAGAATCGGTGCCTCGGACCGCTCGGAGGCGGGCAGGTCGTGGACGGTGACGCTTACTCCGTTCGCCGCGCAGACCTCCATGATCCCCGAGAGCCGCTGGTAGTAGCTGGGCCAGGAGGAGAAGGGAGCTGCCACGGCGACCATCCGTGTGGCGGATCCTGCGCGGCCTGAAGACCGAGCCGGGGCGCGGTACCCCTCGAGCCGTGCGGCGTCGAGCACTTTGCGCCGCGTCTCCTCGCTCACTCGGTGCGGGGCGTTGACCGCGAGGGAGACCGTCGAGATGCTGACGCCGGCTCTCTGCGCGACGGAGTAGATCGTCGCCTTGGGGCGCGGGGCAGTGGACATGAACCCCAGTCTATCGAGGCTGGTTGCGGCTGGCGGGGGAAGAAGGTTGCCGGGAAGTGACCGGCGGAGTAGGCTGGCTAAACTTTGATCGAAGTGCTTCGACAGATGAGCGACCCGTCTTTGACGCCTCAGACCTCCAGGAGAGCGAGCCGATGTCTCAGATCACCACCCCGTCCGACGAGGGAATCCTCGCCTGGGCCGCCCGCGACCGAGAGCTTCACGCGGAGTCACCTCGCGACCTGGACCTTCCGGCCCGTCGCGCCCGAGCAGCCGAGATCGCGGACATCCTGGCGGACGAGTTCAGCCTGCCCCCTCACCCGGGCGTGGAAATCGACGAGCTCGTGCTCGACGACGTCGCAGGCCAGCCTGTCATCCGTCGCTACCGTGCATGCGGGGCCCCGGAAGCGGCGCCCGCGCAGCTGTACCTCCACGGGGGAGGGTTCGTCTTCGGCGGCATTCGCGAGCGGGTCAACGACTCCGTCCTGAGCCACCGGTCCGCGGCCACCGGGCTGCAGATCCTCTCCCTTGACTACCCGCTGGCGCCCGAGCACCCCTATCCTGCCGCTCGTGACCAGGCCATCGAGGCGCTGGCCTCTCTTCGGGCCCGTGCGGCTGACCTCGGACTCGACGCCGCGCGACTCGGCCTCGGCGG
>JAGLBH010000069.1 GCA_018260285.1 Arthrobacter sp.
CCGTGCAGCGGATGGCCGTGCGCCTCGAGGCGGGCTCCCGGCTGGAGTACCTCCCGGAGCAGCTCATCGCCTACAAGGACGCGGCGTACGAGCAGTGGACGAGCATCGAGGCGCACCCCGAGGCGCAGGGGTTCTTCGCGGAGGTCATCACCCCGGGGTGGGACCCTGAGGGGATTCCCCTGACGTACTCGGACATCCGCCTGCGGACCGAGGTGCGCTCAGCGGAGGGCGGCCTCGTCTGCGTGGACAACGTCCGCATGACGCCCCAGTCCTTCGGGGCGTCGCTCGACACCGTCGGGTTCCTCGAGGGCCACTCCCACGTGGGGAGCGTCCTGATCCTCGGCGCCCACACCGCCGGGGACTTCGCGGACCGGGTGCGGGACGCCGCAGAGCCCTTCGGCCTGAGGTGCGGCGTGACGAGCGGGCAGCGCAGCGGCGTCTCCTGGCTCATGCTCCGCGCGCTCGCCCAGTCGACGGACACGCTCAATGACCTCATCTTCACCGTCAACGAGCTGGACCGGCGCACCACCACAGGGCAGAGCCGGGTCAACCTCAGGAGGTACTGAGCTGTGACGGCTCTCCCGGACGCGGCCTCCTCGCCGTCGTGGACCCCGCCGACCGTCCGAGGCCGCCTCGGGCTCCTCGGGCTCGTCCTCGCGGCCATCCACGCGCTCGCGTGGGGGCTGTTCGCCCTGGGCAGCGGGGGCGTTCTGGCCTTCGGGCTCTTTCTCACGGCCTACCTGGCCGGGGTGAAGCACTCCTACGACTGGGACCACCTGGCCGCCGTGGACAACTCGACCCGCAAGTTCGTGGGGGAGGGCGGCCGCCCGGTCTCGGTGGGGTTCGCGTTCTCGCTCGGGCACTCCAGCGTGGTGACCCTCGCGGGGATTCTTCTCGTCTTGGGCGCCCGGGCGGTCGCGGGGGCCGCCGAGGAGGGCAGCGCCTCGAACCACGTGCTCGGCCTCATCGGCGGGGGCGTCTCGGGGCTGTACCTTTTGGCGATGGGCCTCTTCAACGCCCTCGCCGCAGTGCGCGCCGGATCCGTGCTGCGGGAGGCCAGGGCGGGCGCCGTCGTGCACGAGGACGACCTGCGGACCCGAGGCGCGGTGGCCCGGCTCATCGAGCGCCCCCTGCGCCGCGTGAGCAAGCCGTGGCACATTTACGTGGTGGGGTTCCTCTTCGGCCTGGGGTTCGACACGGCCTCGACCGTGGCGCTCCTCATCCTCACCGTGAGCGCCTCCGCTTCGGGGGTCTCCGCTGCCGCGCTCGTCTCGCTGCCGCTGGCCTTCACCGCGGCGATGACCCTCTGCGACTCGATCAACGGGGTGGCCATGATGCAGATGTACTCGACGGCGCTGCGCGAGCCCCTGCGCCGCCTCCGGTTCAACCTGGCCCTCACGGGGCTCTCGGCGGCGTCCGCCCTCTTCATCTCCGTCATCACCCTCGGCGGATGGCTGCGGGAGCTGCTCGGGCTGCAGGACGGGCTCACCCTGTGGCTCTCCCAGATCGATCTGGGCGAGGCCGGGCTGATGCTCGCCGGCGTCTTCCTCCTCGTGTGGCTCGCGTGGTGGCTGGTCGAGGGACGGCGGAGCCCCGTTTAGGAGCCGACCTGCCCGCTCTCCGTCCGCTTGTCCCAGAGGGAGAGGCCGATGAGCACGAGCCACGTCGGGATGATGAACGGCCACGTGTACGTGGGGATCTGCGTGTGGGACATGCCCACCGCCACCCCCTGGGAGACGAGCAGGCCCAGGGCTGCGGCCGCCGTCCTCCGCTTCCACGACCCCTGGACGAAGACGACGCCGAGAGCGATGGTCACGAGCACGCCGGAGTAGCCGAGGAGCCCGTGGACCAGCTTGTCGATGTCGTGGCTCGTGAGCAGATCGATGAGGAACTCGCCCACGGCCCCGAGGAAGGCCGCGAGGCCGATCTTCCACGAGGCGATCGTCAGGCCCGCGAGGATGAGCAGGCCCGTGACGATGTTGTCCACGAGGATCACCTCGGAGATGTTGCCCAGAATGGAGTCGACGGCGGTCAGGAGGGGGTTGGACGCGTCCAGGGGCGGCATAGGGGACGACGGCGCATACGCGGAGCCCAGCATGGCGATGATGCCCGACGCGATGCAGAAGGGGGCCGTGAGGACGGGCAGGCTGAAGCGGCTGATCGCCGGCTTCTGGAAGAGCCACACGAGGAGCTCGGTGATGGTGGCCCCGGCGAGGGAGCCGAGAATCGTCGTGGCCAGTGCCGGTCCGTAGGCGTGCCAGGTCATGAAGGACGCGGCTCCGATGAGGGCCCCGTTGTATCCGGCGAGGCCGGCGGCCCGGGCGTCCCGGTCCAGGGTGTGCCCGGCCCGGGCGGCGGCGGTCGTGATGACTGCGCCGAGCAGCACGAGGGATGCCATCGGAACGCTGACCAGGCCCACCCCGATGAGGATGAGCAGGCCCGTCCACGGGTTGGTGGTGATGAACACCTGGGAGAGGCCGTTGAGCAGCGCGGCCACAGGGCGGGGAAGCCTGAGGGAGGGGGTTGAGTTCACTCCTCTGATCTTACGCCTGCCCTGCCCGTGAGGCGGGGAGGGAGGGCGAGGGCTCCGCCCCGCCGGGAGGCGCTAGACGATGCGGACCTCGACGTCCGCGGCCTCCAGCTCGGCGGCCAGCTCGGCCGGGGGCGGGGCGTCGGTGATGAGGACGTCCACCTCGGAGAAGTCGGCGAACTTGTTGAGGGTGGCGTCGGTGAACTTGGCGGAGTCGGCGAGGACCACCACGTGGCGGGCCGCACGGATCATGGCGTGCTTGACGGCGGCCTCGGCGGCGTCGGGCGTGGAGAGGCCGAAGCCCGCAGTGAGGGCGTTGGCCCCGATGAAGGCGTGATCCGCACGCAGGCAGGCCAGGCGGCCCAGGGCCTGTGCTCCCACGGTGCTCAGGGTCATGGAGCGCACGGAGCCGCCGAGCAGCTCGAGCCGGATCTGCTCGCCCGCCCCGGAGGCCAGCTGGGCGATCGGCAGGGAGTTCGTGACGACGACGAGCGGCTCAGGCCCCACGGGAGCCTCCACGAGGGCGGCGGCCAGCTGGAGGGTGGTGGTTCCGGCGTCGATGAGGACGCTCTCCCCGCCCGTGGCGACGAGGGAGCGGGCGGCCCGGCCGATCGCGGTCTTCGCCCGCAGGTTCTGCTCGGCCCGCAGGTGCTGGGGCAGCTCGAGCGTGGCCACGGAGTCGAAAGACACCGCGCCGCCGTGGACCCGCCGCAGGCTGCCGGCCTCCTCCAGGGCCGTGAGATCCCTGCGGATCGTCTCACGGGTGGTCTGGAAGCGCTCGGCCAGATCTGCGGCGTTGACGCGCCCGCGGGCGGCCAGGAGATCCAGGATGGCGCGGTGTCTCTCGTCGACGAACATGGGGGAGGTCAGCCCTTCGAGGCTTCGATCTCCTCGGTCGCAGAGGGCACGAGCTCGCCCGGGATCACGGTCGGCGCCGGGCCGAAGGCCTCGCGAGCCGAGCGGATGACCGCCTTGCCGAGCACGCGGTTGCCTGCGCCGCCGATGACGGCGCCGATGCCGAACGGCACTGCGCGGCCCAGGAAGCCTGCGCCCTGGCGAGTGAGGAAGCGGGTGAGGAAGCGCTTCTTGATGGTGTTCATCACCTGGTTGGAGAGCCCGGCCTGGCCGGAGGAGGAGCCGAGGACCTTGCCCCAGGCGTCGTCCTTCGTGACGGACGGCTTGCGGCCGAGCATTGCGAGCATCTCAGTGGACTGCTCGCCGAGCATGATCGCCATGACGAGGGCCTTGGCCCGCTCCGGGTCCTTCAGCTGCACGCCGTGGACTTCGGCGACGGCCTGGGCGTAGACGGCCGAGGCCTCGAGGAAGCCGACCGTCGCGGCGGCCGAGAGGCCGAGGGCCGCAGCGGTGCCGATGCCCGGGACGAACGCGGTGGTGCCCACGGCGGCGCCGCCCACGGTGACAGCGGCGAGGTACTGGTCCTCAAGGCGCTTGAGGAAGGCCTCCGGGGACTCGTTCGGGTGCTTGGCGCGGAGCTCCCGAACCTTCTTGATGACGAAGGGCCGCTGGACGTCGATCGCCTTCTCGATGACCTTCTGCAGGTTTTCCTTGGGCTTGCCGTTTTCGTCGAGAACCGCGTCGCGCGCCCATTCTTTGGGGTTGAGGGAGAGAGCCATAGTGTTCATCCTCTGTGTGTTTGTGGGGAGACTACCGCTCTAGCCTACGGGGGTCTTCCTGAACGCTTGCTTAGAGGCCTCAGCCGCCCAGCAGCGCGCGGGCGAGCGCGAAGACCGCCAGGCCCGCAAGGGCCCCCACCACCGTGCCGTTGATCCGGATGAACTGGAGGTCCCGCCCCACGTGGAGCTCGATCTTCTCGCTCGCCTCGCGCGCGTCCCAGCCCGCGACGGTGTCCGAGACGACGCTGACGATCTCCGTCCGGTAGGCGCCCACGAGGTATGCGGCGGCGTCGGCTGCGTAGCCCTCGACCGTGGCCGCCAGGGCCTGGTCCTCGCGGAGGCGGGTCCCGAGGCTCACGACCGCGTCCGTCAGGGCCACCCGGAGGTCCGACGTCGGATCCTCGGCCGCCTCGATGAGGAAGCTCTTGACCGTGGTCCACCCGTTGGCCGCGAGCTCCCGCACGAGGGGGTCGCTGATGGCGTTCTTCTTGAAGGTCTCGAAGGCCTCGATGACGGCCGGGTCCTCCCGCAGGTCGCGGCCCAGCCCGGCCAGGTACTCGTCGAGCGAGCGGCGCACCTGGTGGCTCGGGTCGGTCCGCACCGCCTCGACGAACTTCACGAGCTCCGCGTGCACCCGGTCCGAGACGAGGACGTTGACGACGGCCGGCACCCAGCTGGGCGCGCGCTCGCCGACGAGCCGGTCGATGACCTGCGGGTGCGTCCTGAGGTACTCCCCGGCGCGGGTGACGACGACGTCGACCACCGCGGTGTGGTGCTTCGAGGCCACGACCTTCTCCAGGAGGGAGCCTACGGTCGGCGCCCAGGCGGGCTGCACCATGTGGTCCTGGGCGAGGCGCGCGATGAGGGCCTGCACGTCGTCGTCGTCCAAGGCCCCGAGGCCGCCGCGCACGCCGGGGGAGAGGCGGCCCACGAGCGTCTCCGCGTTGTGCCGCTGAGCCAGCCAGCCGCCGGCCCGGCTTGCAACGCCCCAGCCCGCCAGCTTGCGGCGCACGAGGTCCGGGTCGAGGAAGTTCTCCCCGATGAACTCGGAGAGGCTCTCCCCGATGGAGTCCTTCTTCTTCTCGATGATGGCCGTGTGCGGCACCGGGATGCCGAGGGGGTGGCGGAAGAGGGCGGTGACGGCGAACCAGTCGGCCAGGCCGCCCACGAGCGCTCCCTCCGCCGCGGCCCGCACGTAGGCCAGCCACGGGTGGGCCTCCTGGAGGGCGAAGGACACGGCGAAGACGACCGCCGCGACGATGAGCAGCCCGAGGGCCACGGAGCGCATGCGTGTGAGGGCGGCCAGGCGATCGGCGTCGGTCATGCGGGCGAGTCCTTGCGATTCGGGGAGCGGGTCGTGTCAACGGGGTCTTCACGCAGCATTCACCTGCGCGTCAAGCCGGTGCCGTGCGGGGCGCCGGGGCGCCCTCTACGGTGGGAGCGTGATGAATCGAGCCTATCGCCCCCAGATCTTCGCCCACCGGGGCTCCAGCGCCATGTTCGCTGAGCACACAAAAGCCGCCTACCTCCAGGCGCTCGCGGACGGGGCGGACGGCGTGGAGTGCGACGTGCACCTCACCGCCGACGAAGAGGTGGTCCTCCTCCACGACTCCACCCTGGACCGCACCTCCAACGGCACCGGGCCCGTGGCCGAGCGGACCCTCGCCGAGCTCCGCGCGCTGGACTTCTCCTCGTGGAAGGGCGCGGCGATCCCCCCGGAGTACGGGACGACGGCGGAGCAGCTGCTCACCCTCGACGAGCTCCTCGACCTGCTGCAGACGGCGGGACGGCCCGTGCGGCTCGCGCTCGAGCTCAAGCACCCGAACCCGCAGGGGCTGCGCCTCGAGGAGCGCGTCCTGGCCCTCCTCATGCGCCGCGGCTGGGACCCCGAGAGCAGCGCCCTGCCCGCCCCGGACGGGGTGAGCACGGTGACGATCGGGTTCATGAGCTTCGACCCGGACTCGGTGGAGCACCTCGCGCAGACCGTGGGGGAGGAGCACCTGTGCATGCTCGTGGAGCGGGTCGACGCCGCGAGCCTCACGGCCGGAAGCGACATGGGGCCGATCGCCGCCCAGGCCCTCCTGCGCCTCGTCCGCCGGGCCACGGCCCGGGGCGAGCGGCTCATCGAGGCGGGCCGCGCGGGGGTGGCGGGCCCCGGCGTCGACTACGTCCTGGCCTTCGAGGACCGGGTGCGGGGGTGGCTCGAGTCCGGGCGCGTGCTGCGCGTGTGGACGGTGGACGACCCGGAGCACGTGGAGCTCATGCGGAGCCTCGGGGTGCAGGAGATCACGACGAACCGCCCCGCGGAGGTGCGCCGCCAAATCGACACATGAGCCCGTGGTGTGCTGAGCTTTAACTATGTCAACACCTATTGAGGATTACGCGCTTCTGTCCGACCAGCAGACCGGGGCACTCGTCTCCCGCCACGGCAGCGTGGACTGGCTGTGCTTTCCTCGATTCGACTCGCAGTCGGTCTTCGCCTCACTCCTGGGCAGCGAGGACCACGGCCGGTGGCAGCTGAGCCCGGCCCACTCCGAGGCCACGCCCGTCGAGTGGGCCTACATTCCGGGCACCTTCGTGGCCCAGACCCTCTGGAGCACGCCGGAGGGCGACGTGCGCGTCACCGACTTCATGCCCGTGGGGGACAAGCGCCCCTCGCTCGTGCGCCGCATCGAGGGCCTGAGCGGCAGCGTGGAGATGCGGCAGGACATCCGACTGCGGTTCGGCTACGGCCAGGTCATCCCGTGGGTCTCCCGCGCGAGCTCCGCCTCCGCGTACGCCGCTGAGGAAGTGGGCCAGGCCGCGGGCAGCGCCGTCCGCGAGGCCGCCTGGTACATGGCCCAGAAGAACGTCACGAAGGACGAGGTGCTCCTCGCCATCGCCGGCCCGGACGCGATCATCCTCCGCGGGGACCACCTCCCCGTGGCCGACGGCAACGCACACGTCGGCACCTTCACCGTGGCCGCCGGGGAGACGAAGGACCTCGAGCTCGTCTGGTTCCCCTCCCACGAGAGCGTCCCGGGACCGGTCGACGTCGACGCCGCCCTTGAGAAGACCACCGCGTACTGGAAGGAGTGGGTCTCCCGCGCCCGCGTCGAGGGCGACTACGGCCGTTTCGTGCGCCGCTCCCTCCTGACCCTGCGCGCGCTGACCCACGAGGAGACCGGCGGCATCGTCGCCGCCCTCACGACGAGCCTGCCCGAGGAGTTCGGCGGCGGGCGCAACTGGGACTACCGCTTCTGCTGGCTGCGGGACGCCGCGCTCACCCTCGAGGCCATGATGAAGCACGGCTACGAGAGCGAGGCCATGGCCTGGCGCCAGTGGCTCCTGCGCGCCGTGGCCGGAGACCCGGACGACCTCCAGATCATGTACGGGATCGGCGGAGAGCGCGAGCTTCCCGAGCGCGAGCTGAGCCACCTCCCCGGCTACGAGAACTCCACCCCCGTGCGCATCGGCAACGGGGCGGTGGGCCAGTACCAGGCGGACGTCGTCGGCGAGGTCCTCGTGGTCCTCGAGAAGCTGCGCGAGATGGGCGTGGAGGAGGACATGTTCTCCTGGCCCCTGCAGCTCGCGCTCCTCGAGTTCGCGGAGAAGCACCTCGACGACCCCGACCACGGCATCTGGGAGATGCGCGGCGAGAAGAAGCAGTTCACCCACTCCCGCGTGATGCAGTGGGCCGCGTTCGACCGCGGCGTGCGGGCCGTGCGCGAGCACAACCTCCCCGGCCCCGTGGAGCGCTGGGAAGAGCTGCGCGACTACCTCTACGACGAGATCTGGGCCAAGGGGTTCAACAAGGAGCTCAACTCCTTCACGCAGACCTACGACAACACCGAGGTGGACGCCTCCCTCCTTGTCATCCCGCAGGTCGGGTTCCTGCCCTACGACGCCCCCGAGATGCTCGGCACCGTGGCCAAGATGGAGAAGGACCTCGTCAACGAGGACGGTCTCATCCTGCGCTACCGCACGGAGAGCGGGCTCGACGGGCTCGAGCCCGGCGAGCACCCCTTCCTCGCCTGCTGCTTCTGGCTCGTGGAGCAGTACGCCTACTCCGGCCGGGTGGACGAGGCCAAGCAGCTCATGGACAAGCTCTGCGGGTACGCGAACGACATGCGCCTCATGGCCGAGGAGTACGCGACCGACCGCCAGCGCATGGCCGGCAACTTCCCCCAGGCCTTCAGCCACCTGGGCCTCGTGCGGGCTGCTGACGCCCTCGTCGACGTCGGAGCCACGACGCTCAAGAAGCAGGGCGACGCCGACGATCCGGCCAACGCCGACGATCCGGCCGCGCGATGACCGGCGGCCAGCCTTCCGCCGAG